>NZ_FWZU01000001.1:600000-900000 GCF_900177375.1 Desulfovibrio gilichinskyi
TAGTACCTCTATGGGGGCACATTTCGGTATCACTGAAATTTACGTTAAGAAGAACGCTAAGATTACTTTTACAATGGTTCATAACTGGGGTGAAAATGTAGTAGTTCGCCCTAGAACTGTAGGCGTAGTTGAAGAAGGCGGAGTTCTTCTTAACAACTATGTTCTGCTTAAAAAAGTTAAAGACCTGCAATCCTACCCTACTATTTACCTCAACGGTGAAGGGGCTGTTGCCCGTTTCAACTCTGTTTTGGTTGCCCCTGAAGGTTCGCATATCGATTCCGGAACCCGTATTATTCAGAATGCTCCGAACACAAGAGGCGAGATTATTTCCCGCACCATAACTACCGGTGGTAAAATTATTGCCCGTGGTCATATTCAGGGAAACTGTGCTCCGGCACGCGGGCATCTTGAGTGTCAGGGCTTACTTCTAGGCGGCGGGATTATCCACGCTGTTCCAGAGCTTGAAGCGACTGTAGAAGGCGTTGAGCTCTCACATGAAGCTGCTGTAGGTAAAATTGCTCAAGAAGAGATTGAGTACTTGATGGCGCGCGGAATGGATGAGGACGAAGCGACTTCTACAATTGTTCGCGGATTCCTGAACGTTGATGATATGAAATTGCCTAAAAAGCTTCAGATTGAAATAGATAAGCAGATTGCAGAGCTTGATTCGAACAACGCTATGTAATTTTTAGAGTTAAACAGTTTTATCAAAGTGCCTTTCCATATGGAAGGGCACTTTTTTTATTGGGTCTTATCAAAGCTTAATGTCTGATAACAGCTGTAATGGACAAGATTACAACTTTTCCATATAAGCAATCTTTCATTGTTATAACAGCTTATAATTATTGATAAGTAAAATTTTTAGGAATTAAGATGCCAGGATACAGAGTACATATTAGCGGATCTATCGTTGCCGGATTGCTGGTCCTTTTACTGCTGGTTAATATCGGAATGTATATTGTCGAACCGCAGCAGGTGGCTGTCCTGACAGTGCTGTGTGTGCTTGGTGCACTTTTCCCCGATATTGATACGGATTCAAAAGGTAAACGGGTTTTCTATTCAGGGATGTTGCTGCTTTCGCTTGCACTTATCTACTTCAAAGAATTCCAGTGGGCAGCATATCTTGGAATTTTAGCAATGCTTCCGGGGATAAGTGCGCATCGCGGATGGACGCACACTTGGTGGGCAATGTTGTTAGTTCCAATGCCTATGCTGGTGCTGCCATACTATATTTACGGGCAACCGTTTCCGACTTTACTGCCTTATTATGTGGCTTTTGTGACTGGTTATTTTTCGCATTTACTGCTTGATCGAGAGTTATAATTAAATTTTTCACAGTATTATTCTTCAATCAGATCAATTAATTTTCCTAAAACAAGCGGCGTATTGAATTTGTTTAAGACTCTTTCTCTACCAGCTTTACCCATTTGATTGCGTAATTCTTTATTTAAAATGAGTTTTTCAAGAGCTTCAGCCAGCTGTAATGAATTTTCAGACGGCACTAAAATTCCAGTTATTTCGTTTTTAACTACTTCCGGATTTGAACTTATTTCAAATCCGACAACGGGTTTTTCAAGGGTCATTGCTTCAACAAGAGCATAACCGAATCCCTCCCATAGCGATGGCAGGCAGAAAATATCCTGTGACATGTAAAATGATTTCATATCCTTAACAAAGCCTATAAAATCGACCACATCAGTTACGCCATGCTTTGCTGAATATTCTTTCAGTTCCTCTTCCATTTCGCCTTTTCCGGCGATCAGTATACGGAAATTAAGACCTTTCTTTTTTAAAATTTCGGCTGCTTCAATCAGGTGTTTTTGTCCTTTTTGAGCTGTCAGTCTTGCCGCATTTCCGATAATTATTTCATCTCCGGATTTAGAGTAAAGTGGGTCACTTGATTGCTTATCAAATTCAGCAACGTCAAACCCGTTATGAATTAATCTGATTTTTGATTCGTCAATAAGGTTCTTGTTGGCGGCAAGTACCGTGCGTTTGGTTTCAAGAGAATTTACTATTAAACGGTCAACAACCTTTGAGTATATAATTCTGTTGAGGAAACTGTTTTTAACCGGAACAGCAATGCCGCGACGATAGATAACCTTGGAAACTCCGGCACACTTGGCAGCAAAACCGCCGCTTTTAATGTCTGACGGCAGGGCGGTAATGACCGTTTTGATGTCATTTTGCTGAAAAAAATATTTAAGACGCCGCATTATGGCTGGATTTAAAAACGAAAGATTGCCGATTGATTCACTGTGAAGAGTTATTCCAGGCTCGTTTTCCAATCGTTTCTTTAGTTCTGAGTCGTGATTCGTGACCACAAAAACTCGGTATCCTTTATCACGCAGGAGCAGGGAAAAATGATGATTCCATTTTTCCCCGCCGCCCCACGCTTTATTACTATTAAAAAAACAAACGTTTTGATTCACTATAATTTAATTCCGAGAGCGTCCGCTGTGAGCTGTGGGATAGATTCAAGACTTGGGCAGACGGTGAAGCCTGCGGAACGCATTTTTTCGAGTTTGCCTTGAACTCCGGTTCCTTCCTGCAAAATAGCACCTGCATGGCCGAGACGTTTTCCGGGAGGTGCTGTCTGCCCAGCAATAAAGGAAAGCACGGGTTTGTCAAATCCTGTTTTAATTACATAGTCAGCAAGATCCTGCTCCGCGGTTCCGCCGATTTCGCCTAGAACCATTACAGCCTTGGTTTCATCGTGGTTACGCAGCATTTCAAACATATCCGCAAAAGTGGTCCCGATATATGAATCACCGCCGATTCCTACACTGAGCGATTGTCCGATACCTACCTGATTTAAGCGGTCTGCAACTTCATATGTAAGGGTTCCGCTTCGGGACAGGACAGCTACAGGTCCGGGTGAAAATGGAGTTGTCGGCAATATCCCTATTTTGGTTTGTCCGGGAACGATCAGTCCGGGAGTGTTGGGACCGACTACTCGAGTTTTCCCGCCCTTAATCTGTTCAAGTACGTTCAGCATGGAGCTTTGGACAATGCCTTCCGTAATGCACACAACCCACGGTATTTCGCATGACGCAGCTTCCAGAATTGCATCCGCAGCCAGCTTGGGAGGTACAAAAATAATGCTTGCACCTATTTCGTGATGCAGCTGAGCCTCTTTAATACTGTTGTAAACAGGCACTCCTAAAACTTCCTGACCGCCTTTAAACGGTGTTACTCCGGCAACAATGTTGCTGCCGTATTCGAGCATAAGGCGTGTATGAAGGCGTCCTTCATGTCCTGTTATGCCTTGTACCAGTATAGGAGTGTCTTTATTTATTTCAAAGAAGCTGGAGGATTTGTATCCAACGTCTTTAATTGTCACTTCAGGCATTGCCGAAATGGGAGGTGCAAATGTAATTTTTTGGGCATTTGTAGGTTTTAGCGATCTAAGTGTTTCGATAGCTTCATGCATGTTGCGAGCGCGGTGCAGTTTGTCACTGTTGATATCTTTAAGTATTTTAAGACCTTTTTCCGCGCTGTTCCCGGACATACGTACTACAATCGGTTTTTCCGGCTCCTTTCCACCAAGGGCGGCAACTAGAGCCTTGGCAACAAGTTCACAGGAAAGTATTCCGCCGAACAGGTTTATAAAAATAGCTCCAACCTGTTTGTCATTAAAAAGCAGATCTAAGGCTGTTTCAATACGTTTCTGATCCGCAGCCCCGCCAAGGTCAAGGAAGTTGGCGGCAGGCAGGTCTGAGAAGTTGAGAGCGTCCATTGAAGCCATCGCCAGACCTGCTCCGTTGGCAATAAGTCCGACCCATCCTTTCAGTGAAACAAAACTCATTCCGGCGTCACGCGCCATATTTTCTTCGCGGGTTGAATGTTCCGGCTGGTAAAAACGTTCAAAAGCAGGGTTGATATCAACAATGTTATCATCCATTTCAATTTTACCATCAAGGGCGAGTAGTTTACCGTATCCTGTTAATGCCAGCGGATTGATCTCTGCTAGCAATAGTCCGTAATCAATCATTGTTTTATATAAATTTGTAACTATTAAGCTGAAATCGGCAAACAGTTCTCTGGCAATCCCGATGTGAAAGAATGCGGCCCTGATCTGGTTGGGATGTAATCCTCCGGGTAAGCCTATTTCTTGGACCAGAAGATTTTCGGGTCCCATGTTTTCTATTTCAACACCGCCTTCACGTCCGACAGTCATCATAACTTTGCGGCGTTGTCTTGAAAGGGTGAGCGAAAGGTAAAATTCCTGCCGAATATCAATTGCAGGCTCTGCTCTGAGAAAAGGAACTTTGTTACCTTTAATTTCCATAGATAGAATCTGACGCGCAATTGTTTCATATTCTTCTTTGGATTCAATTTTTTTAATCCCGCCGGCTTTTCCACGCCCTCCCACCGGGACTTGTGCTTTTAAAATCCAAGGCAGAGGAAAGTATGGTTCTAAATCAGGTAAATCTTTTGTGGTTATTTTAACTCCTGTTGGAACAGGAATTCCGGCGGCCTCTTTTAGCAGTGTCTTGCTGAGATGTTCATTAAGCAGCATTTACCCTCCAGCACGGCTACAGTTATAACTTTAAGAGTCAATTTAGATTACTAGTCTCGAGTCAAAGATATTAAATCAGCATAAGTCTGTTTCAGAACACTAAATTTACTAGAATATCAATATGTTTGTCAGAAAATAAGTTTCTGACGAGACTAATGATAATAGCGTATAATGCAAATATATGGCACTCTCAAGTTCAAAAGATAAATACTATTCTGTTTTTTTCTGCCGGAAGGGTATTGATCATTATTCTAAGCAGGTTAAAGTGGAAATCAAATAAGTAAACTGTAGCTTAATTATATTGATAAGATAATTAAGGATTAAAAAATGGCAGATTTTAAAGATTTATCTAATGCTCTAGCAGATGAAGTTTTAAATGATATTGCAGACACCTTTTTTAGTGCAAGAAAGGATATTGATGATTCTTTGGAGTATTTAGATACCTTGTCAAAGCAACTTTTAGAAAAAGTTGATGGAATATTCAAGTCATGCGCTTTGCTTCAAAAGGTTTGTCTTGGAGAAGACGGATATAAAAAATTTTGGGAACTGGCTGAAATTAACCGGAATATTTTTAAATTTCCCAAGCAGACTGAATGTTCTCGTTTTGAGGATACGCCGACTTTTTCGCTGACAAGTAAAAGTGAGTATACTAAATGGGTTAGTCTTGCTTATCACCAGCTTGCTTCGCGCATAGAAGTCTATATGAATGGAGTTTTTACCGATGATGGATCTCATCATGGTCGTAAAATGAGGTCTGTAAATTTTATGGATTTTAATCTTTTTGCAGAAGAGGTTAACCGCAAAATTGATAAAGTTAACAACAATACCTCTCCTTCAAATGTGCTTAAATTCGCCAAGTCGCTTGATCATGAAGCTGTAGAAAAAGAAAAAATTGCAGGATGTGTAGGTCCTGAATGTGCCGTTATAGACGGTCAGATGGCTTTTAAGCCGATTAATATTGGAGGGTTTGGTTTACCGGATTTTCCAGAATTGCCAAACGATGACGCTAGTCTTTCTTTTCTTAGTGACTTTTGCGCCAAGATGTATGCAGAGAATAAAATTCAAGTGAAAGAGTTGTTAAAAGAATTGCGGGAAAGTCTTTAATTCAGGAGCCTTCAGATGAAAAAAGTGTTTGTATTATTTATTTTTGTTCTGACTGTATGGAGCTTTTCTATATCGGCTGTTGCTGCTCAGGAAATGGCTGTTCCGGATGCAGAATCAAAGCCTGCTCCCGTGAGTGATAATACGAAAGACATTAATAAAAATGACGGATTAGCTGTAGTTGTTGAACATTTTGGAGATGATGAGTTAGGCGGTACTCTTGCTTTAAAGTTAAAGGAAAACTTTAGGAAATCTGTCTTGTTCAGATTAGCTGATAAAAAACAAAAATCCGTTCGAATCAGAGTTGTTTCCCGCAGTGAGTTTAATGAAAGACCGGAAATAGGTTCAATTTATTCGGTTGTATGGACTTTTGCAGAAAGTGAGGATGTGGTTCCGTTTTACCTTGATGAGCGTATTGGAACCGTTAATGTTACAAGCGTTGATACCACTGCTGCAAAACTTATGAACATAACTGATGAAATCACAACTCGATATAAATTTTTGTTTGAATAGTTTTGCTGCCATGTTGCTTTGAAACAGCTTTCGTTTTGAATAACGAAAGCTGTTTTTTAATATGGTAACATATTAAATTTAAGATCTATTTTCTTTAATTAACTTGTGAGCACGCATCTCCCTAAGTTTCTCTCCAGATTTTTTCCCTAAATTCCTATCGTTTTCAGGTAGGGATATTTTTAATATTTCAGTTAAATCTGTCATTGCATTTGTCATTATGTCTTCATTTTTATCGGCGCGGCAAAGATTTCTCATATTTTCTACCAAATCATTTTTGTGCAGCTCTATAAGCAAGTCTACTTTTGTTCCCGGGCGAAGTTGATTATATTTTCCAGCTTTCATATGCAGCGCAGCCGCTACTTCTCCTGCCTTTATAAACTTATTCGGAAGGAGCAACCTTGTACCAAGAGCTGATGCCAGCTTAATACCT
This sequence comes from Desulfovibrio gilichinskyi, assembly GCF_900177375.1. NCBI lineage: Bacteria > Pseudomonadati > Thermodesulfobacteriota > Desulfovibrionia > Desulfovibrionales > Desulfovibrionaceae > Maridesulfovibrio > Maridesulfovibrio gilichinskyi. The sequence continues at coordinate 606,567 of NZ_FWZU01000001.1, forward strand.
TTTTTCTCATGTCCATGGTGCGCCGGCAACAGGTCTGACGGGGTTAAAATTTTTCCCAGATCATGACACATAGCCATCCAGCAGGTGAGTGGATTGCCGGAAGTTTTGTCCATTAATTCTGCAGTATGGCCCAGCACAGACTTATCGTGAAATTCCGGTGGTCCGGCAACGATTTTATCTGCGGTTTTGAACTCTGTGAACCAAGGTTCAAAGCAATTTGTTTCTTGAAGCGTTTTTAAAAAATTACCAGGTTTGTCGCTTTTTAAAGCTTTAAGCAGCTCAACTCCGATTCTGTCAGGAGCAATCGTTTCCAGCCAGCCTTTTGCAGAAGCTTCGCGCATTTTGTTTATCAAATCAGGGTGCGCTGTAAATTCCGGAAATCTGGCAAGAAAGGTGGCGGCGCGGAAAACCCGTAACGGGTCAACTTTAAATGTTTCTGAAAATGCCGGTCGCAGGGTTTTAGAGGCTAAATCTTCGAGTCCGTTCGGGTGAACATACAGTTCCCCCTCAGCGTCAAGAGCAAAGCTGTTTATAGTGAAGTCTCTCGCGGCAAGATCTAGATCTATAGTTTCATCAACAGTTTGTCCGGTTACTCTTGGAAAGGAAAATTCAAAACCTTTTTGAAAAAAAACTTCATATGATTTGCCAACAGGTTTCGCATATGGAAATTGTTTTTTAAACTGATCAACTGAACCGGACGCAACCAGAAAGTCAAAGTCATGCGGTTTTTTCCCGAGCAGCAGGTCGCGAACTGCTCCGCCGACCATCAAAATTGACACTGGTTTATTTTTATTTTTCATATTGTTACTGAATCTATTCTATGCATGATAAAAGATTAAGAAAACTTGCCAAAATCTCAAGAGATGATATCTTATAATAAATGAAAAATAAAATATTAGTACTTATATTGTTGGCGGCTGGAATAATTCTATTTTTTGCCTTTGATCTTGATAGATTTCTTACCTTGAACTATTTAAAGAACTCAAGACAGGAATTCCAAGCATTTTATGATTTGCATCCATTCAGTTCTGTCTTCGGATTTTTTTTAATTTATGTTGCTATTGTCGGTCTTAACTTGCCAGGAGCTGCGATACTGGGCCTTGCCGGAGGAGCTCTTTTCGGTTTTACCACCGGCGTGATAACCATTTCGTTTGCAAGCTCTCTCGGAGCAACAATTGCCTGTTTTTTCTCGCGATATTTATTTAGAGACTATGTGCAACGGAGGTTTGGAGATAAGCTGGAGAAAGTCAACAACGGAATTAAGAACGAAGGTGCATTCTATTTATTCACAATGCGCCTTATTCCGGCTATTCCTTTCGTTGTTATCAATCTGGTTATGGGGCTTACTCCTATAAGGCTTCGAACTTTTTACTGGGTCTCTCAGGTAGGAATGTTACCCGGAACAATGGTTTTTGTTAATGCCGGAAAAGAGCTTGGAAAAATTACTTCTGTATCTGATATAGTTCAGCCGAGCTTAATAATTTCTTTTATGGTCTTAGGATTTTTTCCACTTTTTGTCCGTAAAGCAGTTAGTTTTGTAAGAGCAAGAAATACTGATAAAACTGCATAATTTGAATAAGGATTTTTATTAAATTATGGCCAGATCTCCTTTAACGTCAATGACGACTAAGACATCTCCTACGATTAAAAATTACCATAAAGGTAAGATTATTTTCCATGAAGGGCAGGAAAGTAACGTTGCTTACATGATTAAATCCGGTTCAGTTAATGTTTTCAAAAATATAGATAATAAAAAAACGGTCTTAATGACTCTTAACCGTGGTGATATTTTTGGAGAAATGTCGCTTTTAGCGCATGAAAAACGTTCTGCCAGTGCTGAAGCCGCAAGTTACTGTGAATTAGTTCCGTTGACAAAAGAGATTATGAACAGGCTGCTTGAAGCATCGCCTGTAACTGTAAGAAAAATTGTAGAACTTCTGGCCGCGCGGGTTTTAAGGGTAGATACTGAAGCCGTTACAGTTGATGAAGGTGGGCCGTTTCTCTCTCTGGCTACTATTTTAGATCTTGCATACAAAGATTATGCGTACACTCCAAGAGACAAGAAACGTGAAATAGAAAATTATGATATGGGGCTGTCTGTAAAATCATTTACCGAAACAGTAAAAAGTTTTGCAGTCTTTTCCGCCATTGAAATAGATTCATTTCTTCAAACAATTTTTAAGCTTAGATTGATTGATATTAAGTCAAAGTCGAAATGTCATAAAATTGCTTTTACTGAAAAATATATCAATATTCCTGATTGTAAGGAGTTTATGCCTTCTCTTAGAAGGTTGTATTCAGAAGTGAAGGAGATTGGAGCTGAAGTTGAATATCGAATGAATTTTATGACTTTCAGTGACCTTGCGGTTAGAACCGGGAGTCGACCTGAAGTTATCTACAACAAAGTGATGAAAGAAGATTTTCCAGAAAACCTGTTCTTTTTTAATAGGGCTAAAGCTTTAAAATGGAGTCAGGATAAGGAACCTGATTTTTTTAAAAAATTTAAGCGGCCCAAAAAAGCCTTGAGTGAAATTGAAAATGTTAATGATTTAATTTTTATTGATAATCCTACACTGCAACAGGCGTTGAAGTCTTTTGATTACCATAGAATCTCTATTCTATATTCTGCGGCTGACGAGCAGAATAAAGCTAAAATTTTATATAATATTAATAAAAAACAAGCGTCTGTACTTCAGTCAGAACCTCCACCCGTTCGGAATGTCAACGATTTAGATGTATTGGAATGTTCAGACGAAGTAATAGATCTAAGTAAAAAAATGAAAGGGTTATAGCTTGATGATGCCAAGAGAAATCTTTGTTTACGGAGTTGCAGAGTGAACTCTTTTAAACCGGAGTCAATAACGTTTTCTAAAGGTGACCTTATTTTCAGTGAAGGGGATATGGGCAGCGTTGCATATATGATCACCAAAGGAACTGTTAATATTGTTAAGCAGATTCACGGAATTAATAATGTTCTGGCTACGCTTGGCCCCGGGGAAATATTTGGAGAAATGGCTATAATTTCGAAGAATCCCAGAGTTGCAGGGGCGGAAGCCGAAACCAGTTGTACACTTATGGTTTTAACGGCTAAGCTTATTTTAACTTTGCTTAAAAAGAGTCATCCTACAGTATTTCACCTTACACGGGTGCTGGCTGCAAGGCTTGCTACTGCTAATAAGAATATAACTGAAAACAGAAGCGGTAACATCTGGATGACCATGTGCCGGCTTCTTGATCTCAAATACAGAATATTTACAAACTCTCCAGATCCTGACAAAGATTTTGGTGTTAATTACAAAGAATTTTGCTCTGAACTTACCACTATTATTAACATTTCAGAGTCTGAAGTGGAAAGGATGATTACTGCCGCGTGTTCTTTCAATCTTATAAAAAAAAGCAAGATGGTAAGCAGGGTTTATCTTTCAATTATTGATCCGGAGCATTTTTTGGAAGTTTCTGAAACTTTATCTAATGATGTTAATAGATTCGTTGGAAATAATTGTTATAGCGAATACGTGGATATTCAGGATTTTTCTGATATGTTTGATTCACTTCCGGAGCTGATCTATAAAAAAATCGGCGTTGGCGATTTCCCTGAAGATATTTGTGTTTTACACAAAGGTGCTACTGTTAAGTGGGCTGAAAAGAAAGGTGATGATTATTTTCAGGAAAACAAGAGAAAGCGCAAGTCCATTGAAGAGTTGGAGGGTGTTAACGATATTGTTTTTGTTGACATAGGCACTTTGAAACAGGTTTTCAGTAGACTTGGATATTATAAGCTTGGAATTCTACTCACAATTGCAGAGGAAGACGGCAGAGACAGAATCCTAGCAACTATTTCTGAAAAAATTGCAAATGCAATTACCAAAGAATCAAAAGGGTTAGATGCGATTGATCAGAATGAAGCCGATGAAGTTGAAGAAGAATTACTTGAGATAATTAGAGAGATTAAATCTGGCAATAGGGAATAAGTTGGTATTGATCAAACCTTCTCTATAGTAAGTTAAAAACAACGGTGTCAACTCTTGCCAAAAAACCTTAGTAGATGAGATAATATACCATGATTACAAGAATTACCATTGTCAGCGGCAAAGATGAAAGTAATATTCCGAAGGTAACCCCTGAGCAGCTTTTCCAGGCTCATCCTTTATGGGCTAGAGATATAGAACATTTTGGACCTTGGAATAGTGTCGAAGATGAGTGCCGAACTTATTCTACGTGGTTATCAGGAGCCAGAGCGGGCAGGCCGATAGCTATATGCGGTTCCTGCTTTTCAAGTCTTGATGTTGCGTGGCGTCTTAATTCTATGGAAGATCTGCCGGTGTGGGGAAGCGTTTTGGCTGTTGAACAGCACACTGGACGCGGCCAAATCAGGCGGGAGTGGGTTTCACCCCCCGGCAATATCTACGGGGCAATCAGGTGGCCTGGGATTGCTGCTGGATCTCCCGGGGAATTCCGGCCTGTATGGGCAAGAATTTTGCCTCTTATCGTCGGTTATCTCGCTTGTCGTGCTCTTAAAGATATAGGCGTTGAAGTTCAACTTAAATGGCCTAATGATCTTTTGAAGGACGGTAAGAAAATTGGCGGGATTCTTATTGAAGAGCGCGAATCTACAATTATGGTGGGGATAGGTCTAAATACAGCTTCTGCCCCTGAAAGAGAGCAACTCCGTCCTGATCATGCTGTTTCTGCTACATGTATTAATACTGAAGAAGTGCAGCTTGGCCCGCTTGAAACTTGGATTCATTTTGTGGATTATTTTAAAAGCCAGTTTGATTCGATTATTTCAATGCAGGAACCGGAAGATTTTCTTAAAATTTTGGCTGATCAATTAGTATGGTTCGGTGAAGAAGTTAGAATCGTGGATGGTCCTAAAGATGTTTCAGTAGGGCGTATCTGCGGTCTTTCTGCGGATGGCGGGCTGATTGTTGAGAAAGACGGAGCCCGGCATACTGTATATTCTGGAAGTGTTATGCCTCTATAGTTTTTTATAATACATCTATTTTTAATTCAGTAGATTGTGTATAAAATATAATTTAAAAATTAAACACCTTATATTAAGCGAAATTAATTAAATGACTGTTTCGCGAGCACAATGATTACTGTTGTGTAAGGAGTAAATAATGGCTGGCAAAAAGGAAGAAGTTGGTACCGCTAAGAAATCAGAGACTGAATCTCCTAAAAAAAGTCAGGCAGTAAAACAGCTTGAACAAAAAATGGTTTTAGCCGGTTCTGATATTGTCAAAATTGGAGAAGATGCAGAACTTTTAGTTGGCGGTAAAAACTATAATACAGCACTGATCAGTCAAGTTGAAGGTATCAGAGCTCCGCAGTTCAGAGCTATTTCATCTTTGGCTTTTCATAAACTGCTTGATGAAACAAAGGTTCACGCAAGTCTTGTAAGAGCTGTTGTCGACAGCGAATATAATGCTGTTGATTGGAACAGTGAAAGCGTTAACAGTGATTCCGAATTTATACAGAATTTTGTCCGCTCCATTGCCTCTGTAATTAAAGAAGAAGCTAAAAAACATTCTGAAACTTTAATTCAGTTAAGAACTTTTGTTAATAACGTTGTTGAAGGTTTTGCCACCTCTCCTGAAGGTATTGATCAGCTCCGTAAACGGTCTGTTCTGGTTCAAAGTGCTATTTTGTCTGTCGACCTTCCAAAGGAAGTTGATGAAGCTGTTAAATCTGCTTATTTATCTATTTGCAAAGATGCCGGACTTGAAAATGAACCTGTTGCTGTCAGATCTTCCGCAGCCGGTGAAGACAGTCGTAAAAAAGCCTTTGCCGGACTTCAGGATACTTATCTAAATATTATCGGTGAAGATAACTGCGCTAAGGCTTACCATTGGGATTGTGCTTCCGCTTATAATCTCCGCAGTATGACTTACCGCCGTGAAGCAATTCTTGACGCTGTCACTCTCGCTGAAAATACCGGAGATGCTTCTATAGCAGAAATAGCCAAAAAAGAATGGGCTATTGAAAATACTTCATTGTCAGTCTGTTTGATGCGCATGATTAATCCGGTTATCTCCGGTACAGCGTTCAGTGCAGATACCGCAACAGGTTGCCGCGGAACTGACCGCAAAGACCTTGTTTCCATCGATGCCAGTTACGGTCTTGGTGAAGCGGTTGTCGGCGGAATGGTTACTCCTGATAAATTTTATGTTTTCCAGCGTGATGACGGCTCGGAAGTTGTTGTCCGTAATATGGGCAACAAAGACAAAAAGATTGTTTACAGCGAAAATGGCGGAACCAAAGTTGAAAAGGTTCAACCTAATGAAATTTATCGCTGGGCTTTGTCGCTTGCTCAGGCCGAAGAAGTCGCTAAAGGCGTCCGCTCAATAAGTCAGGCTTATGGCGGCATGATCATGGATACTGAATTCTGTCTCGACGCAGCAGACAGATTATGGTTTGTGCAGGCTCGTCCTGAAACACGCTGGAACGAAGAGTTCGCAGATCATCCAAGTACAATTTTTATGCGCAGGCTGGAAGTTGATCCGAAAGCTCTTGTCTCGGCAGAAGTACTTCTCGAAGGAAACGGAGCTTCCCGCGGAGCGGGTCAGGGGACCGTTAAATATCTGCGGTCAGCTCTTGAGCTTAATAAAATTAATAAAGGTGACATCTTAGCTGCTGCCCGTACTGATCCGGATATGGTTCCGGGAATGCGTATTGCCGCAGGTATTATGGCCGATGTCGGCGGGGATACCAGTCACGCCGCAATTACTTCTCGCGAGCTTGGAATTCCGGCAATTATCGGTATTCAGCGTCTTGAAATTCTGCGGTCACTTGATGGGCAGGAAGTAACTGTCGATGGTTCCAGAGGCAAAGTTTATCGCGGGTTGCTTCCGCTGCGTGAAGTAGGTGGAACTATTGATACCGCAACGCTTCCTGCAACAAGAACAAAAGTTGGGCTTATTCTTGCTGATGTAGGACAGTCTCTTTTCCTCTCGCGCCTCAGAGAAGTTCCTGATTTTGAAGTCGGCCTGCTTAGAGCTGAATTTATGCTTGGTAATGTAGGTGTACATCCACTTGCGCTTGAAGCATACGACAACGGAACTCTTGATAAGTTGATTCAGGATAAACTTGATGAACTTGATGCACGACTTACTCTTGTCATGAGGTCTCAGCTTGATTCCGGTCTTATTTCGCTGAACATAAAACTCAGAGAATACGTCGGAGCTCTTACCGGGCTAAGTCCTGAAATGGATGCACTTGCCAACGGTGAAAATGCCAGAGGAACTGAAGAAGTTCTTGCTATGCACCGCAAGCTCAGAGATTTAGACAAAAAATTAGATAATTATTTGGAACATGCGGCAGAAAGCCTATATATTTTAAAGACTTCTGTTAAAATAGAAGAGCATGTTAAAGCCGTTTTAGGACTTCAGCAGGGCGTGGAAGAAAATGCTGATTCACGCTTTATCTACAGGCGTTTCGAATCTCCTGATGAAATATCAGACATGGTCGGTAAGGCTGTTAAAAATCCGATCGTTATTGAACTTAACGAAAAAATTAAATCTTTACGTGAAGAAGTTGCTCGCAAGATGGGCCTTAAGTCCGAAATGGACGAGGTTCAGACTTTAAGAAAGCGTATTTTTGAACTTTTACAATCTCGCGGATTGCGTTCTGGTAAAGAGAATTATATCCAGACATTATCACAGGGACTTGCTCTGTTCTCCATGGCTTTTTATGGCAAAGATATCATTTACCGGACCACAGATTTTAAAACAAATGAGTACCATAACCTGCTTGGCGGACTCCTTTTTGAAAATCATGAAGATAACCCGATGCTTGGATATCGAGGCGTTTCCAGAGATATTCATGATTGGGAACTTGAAGCTTTTAAACTTGCGCGAGGCGTTTTCGGTGGAAAGAATTTACACCTGATGCTTCCGTTTGTCAGAACCATTGAAGAAGCAAGAAGCATGAAACGTTACCTTTCTCAGGTTCATCATCTTGAATCAGGTAAAGACGGCTTAAAGCTTATTTTGATGGCTGAAATACCTAGTAATGCAATTCTCAGTAAGGAATTCATTAAAGAAGTTGATGGATTCTCGATCGGCTCGAATGATATGACTCAGCTTGTTTTAGGAACAGACAGAGATAATTCCAGGCTCCAGCATATCTATGATGAAGAAGACCCCGCCGTTGTATGGGCGATTCTTTCGACCATATTCACCGGGCAGAAATTTGGTAAGAAAATCGGTTTCTGCGGTCAGGGTGTATCAAACAGTGTTATTCTGCGCGGAGTTGTCTGCATTGCAGGTATTGTTTCAGCTTCTGTTGTGCCTGATACATATCTTCAGACAAAACTTGATATGGCGGCTGTCGAAGCTGAAAATATCAAGGTCAGTGAACTCGGTAAGTGGATTAATGCAAGACACTTTGATAATCTTGCAAACTTAATGGAAGGGAATGGTTACGGGCATATCATTAAGAAATACAATACACCTGAAGACCTGGAAGACTGGTATGAAGGTGAAATAAGAAGACTTAATGAACAGCTTCGTGACAACATTGATACTCCGAAAGAAGATTTTTATCGTCAGGAAATGAATACATTCCGCGGAACGTTCCATAAAGCTGTGATCTATTCTGCATGGAACTGGTCACAGACTGTCGAAGACGCCATGCACCATGCAGGTTTTGCTACTTTTGAAGAACAGGAAGCTGCTCTAAACAAGCAATATTCCAAGAAATGGTAGAATTGTAGTTATTAATAATCATCAAGACCAGCTTTTAAGCAAGTTGGTCTTGATGAGATTTGTGCATTCTTTGTGAGTTGCTGGAAACCTTGACAGATAAGGGCGGCAAAGGCATATTCAGACAATATCAGGAGCAATAATGTATAAATCAAGCTGGTTTTTAAAAATAAGCCTGACTGTTATCAGTTTGTTGATGCTTATTCTTAGCGGATGTTCCATGAAGTCTGATAACTATGTCGGCAGTCAGGATTCTTATGGCTCCAGAGTTACCCGTAAGATAGGGCGTGGAATGACTAATATCATTACGGCTCCGATTGAAATTCCTAATCAGGCTGTGAATATGGCGGCAGAAAGTGATGGTCCGGGTGAACAGTTGGCTGGATATTTCGGCGGCTTTGTAACCGGGTTTGCGTATGGAACCGGAAGAGTTGTTTCCGGCATGTATGATATTGTTACTTCACCGTTCGGTGGACCTGCTGGCCCCACAATGGATGAGGAATTTATCTCCTCTGAATTTACCGATAAAGTTGATGCCCGGGATAATAGTTTTACAGATATCACCGGCGGAGAACTGTATTGATTTATTCATTTTTTTCATGGTTGGATCGTTATATATTGCAAAAAAAGTTATTTAAAATTTAACCCTCCGCAGGATTTACGCTGGAGGGTTTTTATTTGCCATTTTTTTAAAGTAATGAGGAAGAATATGTTAAAAAGGACAGTGTTATTTATTATCGTCTTGGTGTTCGTATCCGGTTGCGCCAGCAAACAGGTATTAAAAAGTCAGATAGCTGAAATTATAAAAGAAAATCCACAAATTATTTTAGATGCAATGCGTGAAAATAATCTGGAGTTACTGAAAATTGTTGAAAGCGGTGTTGATGCACGCAATGAACTAAACCGTAAAGCGAAATTTCAAGCTGAAATCAATAATCCTTTTAAACCTGTTCTTTCTCCTGACAGGGCAAGTATAGGCAACCCTGACGCGCCTGTTACTATTGTAGAATATTCAGATTTTCTTTGTCCTTACTGCCAAAAAGGAGCCGAGGTTGTGCGCGACCTTGTAGCCAAAAATCCTGCTAAATACAGATTGGTGTATAAACATCTTCCACTGCACGCAGAATCTAAAAAGCTTGCAGCTGTTTTTGAGGCTATAGCTCTAATTGATAAAGATAAGGCTTTTAAATTTCATGATGCAGCATTTCAAAATCAAAAAAAATTATTTGATGATTCTGATGGAAAAGTTCTCGGCAAAATATTGCTTGAACTGGGTATTGATTTAGGTGAATTGCAGAAGGTTTTGAAGTCTGCAAAAATTGCCGAAAATATTGCTGCAGACCAGGCAGAAGCAAAATCATTCGGATTTGATGCAACTCCTACTTTTCTTGTAAATGGAGTTTCAATCCGCGGTTATGTACCAGAAGATAAATTCGAAGCTATCGTTGAGCTTATTCTTGAAAAAAGTCCTAAAAAAGAAACCACTGACGGTGACATTTGTGAAGATTGCTTAAATAAAATGTAATTATTTAGGGATACTAAATGAGAGATATAAATAACATTGTTGACCCTCCAGAAGATCTCCATATTTGCTTCGGAGGGGGAGACTTTCGTAAAATCGGAAGTAAAATGGTTACTTTTTGTAAAGAAAAGCTTGATCTTACTCCAAACGAAAGTGTTTTAGATATTGGATGCGGAATTGGACGGCTTGCTTTTCCATTGCTAGAATATCTAAGTGAAAATGGCAGGTATGAAGGTTTTGATACTTTTCCGGTAGGAGTTAAGTGGTGCTCTGAAAATATCACTCCTGAATTCCCGAATTTTAAATTCCAACTGGTTGATATTTTTAATACTACCTATAATCCATACGCTCAGACAAAAGCTTCGGAATTCATTTTCCCGTATGAGGATAATACCTTTGACCTCGTGATGTTGAATTCTGTTTTTACGCATATGATGCCTGATGATATCATTAATTATCTATCTGAAATAGATAGAGTTTTAAAAGATACAGGCAGAGTTTTTGTAACTTATTTTTTAATAAATAAAGAATCTTCTGAACTTATGAAATCAGGGAAAAGTGTTCATGATTTCCAGAAGTTCGGGATTTTTTATACCTCCGATCCTAAAGAACCTATGGACGCGGTAGGATATGATGAACATTTTATGTTTAACCTTTTTGAGAAGTATAACTTGAAAATTAAAGAAGTATTGTACGGGACTTGGTGCGGGCACAATGCTGGAAATCATCAGGATATTGTTCTACTTACGCGATGATAATCGAGTTTAGCGCAGCCTAAATCTTGAAAAGATAATTGTGAAATCGTTTCCAGAATTTCAGAATCGTTTGTTTTACCGCTTTTATACAGTTGGAGAAGCTTAATCAGCTCAGTCCAGCTTATTTAGAATCCTTTATAGGCAGGAAACATTGCCGCTTAACTTCTTCAGAAATTATGCGCGGTGAGAGTCCTGTTTGTTTTGAAATTTCTACTAAATCATCAAACTCTGGTTTTCTGCTGATTAAATGTCGGTCAAATGTAGATATCTTGATTCTTACCGGATACTTCGTTCCGTTTATTTCAACTTGATATTTATCAATTTTGCGACCTGCGATAAATCTGTTCACAACTTGCGCACGCACTCCGATAGAGCCTGTATGCTGCATGAGTTTACGGCTCATTCTTCTTTCTTCACCGGGGAGACACAGAATTGAAACAAGCTGTGCAGGGCGGTTCTTTTTGCCTGTCGCCGAACTGATGTAGGCATCAAGAGCACCTGCATCAAGCATCTCGTTTAGAGCATGACCTAACACTTCTCCGCTTGCGTCATCAATCAGAGTTTCAAGTAAGACGGCCTGTTCATTATTTTCGCAAGAGGAAATATTCTCAATAATTCTGATAATATTCGGGGATACTTTTAATTCTGCGTTGCCGGCTCCTTTTCCGATTTTAAGAGGTGTTGAAGTCGGGTAAACTTTTATAAAATCATCAACGATACAGGCAAGCAGCGCCACTCCTGTCGGAGTAGCCAGTTCAAACTGCTCGGTTGAAGAAGCTACAGGGATTGATCTTTTACAAAGAATTTCGAGAGTTGCAGGGGCAGGGGCGGGAAGTTCGCCATGATCCATTGAAATAATGCCGTTGCCGACAGCTACAGGAAGACAGGAAATCTTACCGCTCATATAGTCGTATTTATCGAGAAGCCAAAGAACTCCGGCTATATCAATAACAGTATCAACCGAACCAACTTCGTGCAGGTGGTAGTGGCCTTTGTGAACTGCGGACTCAGCCTCTGACAGTGTTGATATTACTTCAAGTCCTTTATCAATCACTTCAGGCGACATTTCCATGAAGTTTGAAATGTTTTTAAAAGCTCTTGCAAGATCTTCTGCGGATGCAAATCGTTCACCTTTAAGCCCGATTTCCATCCGTACAGCTCCTATACCCATGGATGTGGCATGTACGGCTTTAATGGAGGCGGTGCAATGAGTTAATTCACAAACGGCTTTATTGAGGAGGGGAATGCATTCCTGATCTCCTGTAAGGTCCAGCAGGGCGGATAAAAGCATGTCTCCGGCTACACCGGCCATTCGTGGATCAATTAATAGTGATTTCATTTTATCCTTCAGCTGCGGACTAGTTTATCCGCAGTGTTAAAGTTAAAAAACAGGATTTTTATGCCAACGATATGCTGTTTCAATAATTTCACGCAGATCCTTATAGCGGGGTGTCCAGTTAAGAATATTGTGTGCTTTTGAGCTGTCTGCGACAAGTCTTGGTGAGTCACCATCTCGTTTCGGTTCAAATTCATATGGAATTTTTTTGCCGATAACATCACCGGCGGCGTTGATGACATCTAATACGCTGAACCCGTTTCCGTTTCCGAGGTTAAAAGAGTGAGCGCCGTGGGCTGTTTCCAAAAAATTTATTGCAGCAAGATGCGCTTCGCATAAATCTTGAATATGAATATAATCTCTAACACATGTTCCATCAGGAGTAGGGTAATCGTCGCCGAATATTTTAAGCTTGCGACCCTGATCAAGGCTGCTTAACAAAATATTAGGAATGAGGTGAGTTTCAGGGCGATGAGCTTCACCTATTGAACCATCAGGATGAGCACCTGCCGCATTGAAATATCTGAAGCTTACGGAGTTAAAATTATACGCAGTTGCATAATCCGCAATAATTTCTTCTACATATAGTTTGGTTTTTCCATATGGATTCAGCGGAGCAAGCGGGTGACTTTCAGTAATTAAGTCCATGACCGGTTCACCGTATACAGCCGCTGAGGATGAGAAAACAAATTTATTAACGCCATGATTACGCATGGCCTGCAAAAGGTTTAAGGTCCCTGTAACGTTGTTGTCATAGTATTGAAAAGGGTGTTTCACTGAGTCGCTGACAACAATCAGGCCGGAGAAATGAAATACAGCGTCAAATTTTTTAGAGCCTAAAGCTTTATCCAGATCATCGGGGTTTCTTAAATCTCCCTTTATAAACTCTCCCCATTTAAGAGCTTTGGAATATCCTGTAGAAAGGTTATCAAATACAGTAACTTCATAGCCGTAACTATCAAGCATTCGCGCCATATGAGAACCGATATATCCGGCTCCGCCGCATACTAGTAGAGAAAGTTTTTTATTATCGCTATTCATTACGTCTCCATGAGTTCGTAATTATTAATGAATGTTATTCACATAATTAGACGTCAAAACTAACATTTTGTCGAGTTCAAGTATAGATAGCCGACTGGAAAACTATAACTGTAATTTTTTCAAATATTTTTTAATTTTATATTTATAAATAAAGGTATATTGAATAAAACATCTTAGTGAATTTTTCAGGAAATAAATAGCATCAATTGCAATGATCTTAATAGGCTATTGTGTTGATCAAAAAAATTATAATAATTTATAAAAGAGGATTCTAACTTGCTAAAAAAATTAATACTATCCATTTTTTTTATGTTTATAACGTCCAGCAGTTATGCTGCTGCGATTACTACTGACAGAGTTGTTTTTTACCCTTCCAGCGCGGATATTTCAAGAGTTGTTACTGCTGAGATCACAGTCGGCACGGATGCTGAAAATTCTGATAAAATTGTGACTTTTATTCTTCCCGGGCAAGCTTTGCCCGATACATTTTCGATAGAACCACGGACAAAACAGATTGTAATTAATGATGTTTCGTGGAGTAGAGATGACTTGGTTCAATCTCCGGCGGCTAGTGATATCGAAAAAAAAATAAACGTGCTTAATGCAAAATTAATGGCAGTAAAGGCTCAAATTCAAGCAGTTGAAGGAGGTATCCTTTTTTGGAACGAAAGAGCTAAAGTTCAACAAACCAAAGTTGGAGAAGTTGATAAAGTTGCTGATTTAGTTGTTTCAAACCTGTCAAAGCTCTATAATCAATCTGTAGAATTGAACAGTCAAAGCAGAGATATTTCGGTCATTATCACCGAATTGAAAAGAAAGCTTAACGAAGTTTCAGGACAAAGTAAAAGTCGGTGGATTATTACTGTTTCTGTAGCTGGAACAAAAAGCAAGCATGCGGATTTTAAGATAAACTATATGTTGAGTAACTGCGGTTGGCGTCCCAAATATAAACTGGATGCCTATCCTGACCAGAATAAAGTTAAATTTTCTTTTGATGCTGAGATTTGGCAGGGTAGTGGAATGGATTTTCATAATTTTGATGTAGCCCTTGCGACAGTTAAAGAAAATTCACGTATTTTTCCTCCTGAATTAGGACTCTGGACAATTGCTCCGAAGCATGAAGATGAACCGATGCAAAAAAAGTACGCACGTTCAATGATGGTTATGGAATCTGCTATGACAAATAGTGCTGATAAGGCTGTTGCCGATCCTGCTCCGATACAGGTTAAAAAGTCCACATATTCAATATGGGAACTCGGCACAAAAAATATTATTGCTGGGCCGGCGCGAAAGTATTCCATATTAAATGAAAACTGGAATGCCGAGTATTCATTTCTATCACGACCATCCGCTACTGCTGATGTATATGTTTCAGCGAAAATGAAACTTCAAGATGCAAAAGATTTTCCAGTAGGGCAAGCTCTGGTTTTAATGGAAGGAGCTATGATCGGGAAAATTGATTTTTCTTTTTTCGGTAAGGATAAAACTTTGTTTTTTGGAGCTGACCCCGTACTTAAGGCAGAGCGAAAAACCTTAGAAAAGTATTCAGGAGCAAAAGGTGTTTTCGGATCAAAACAGACTTACAAGTGGAAGTATCTAATCAGTTTGATTAATCCAAGGAAAATACCTGTTTTGATAAAAGTTCAGGAGCCTGCGCCGTCTTCAGGAGATGAAAGAATAAAATTAAGTGATTCTGCTAAGCCTAAAGCAATAGTCAAGGATAATAATTTTGAATGGGATATAACTGTTCCAGCAAATCAAAAAGCTGAAATTCAGTATGATATTGATTTGAACGCACCCGAAGATATGAAAATTGATCTAGGTCTTGGCAGATAAATTAAAAAAAGCCCGTTTCAACCGAAACGGGCTTTTTTAATTCTCATATGAGTATGAAATTAAAAGTTATATCCGAGGCTCAGTCCTACAACATGGCTCTGGCCGTTTTTAGTGGAAGTATCAAGAACACCTGTTCCGGCCCTTGCTTTGATATCGCGATCTTTCATCCACAAGTACATGTAAGAAACATCTACTACCAGTTTATCAAATGTCACTCCGAAACCTGTTGAAACTATCTGTCTATCATTGGTCGGGAGCATGTAGTCCTCATATCCTTCACGGATAGGACTCTGGTCATAAACATAACCGGCCCTTAAAGCTAAATTTTCAATGGGCAGGTATTCAACACCAAATTGAAACCTCCAAACATCTTCCCATTTTTTGTTTACAGTAACATTTTTTCTTCCGATAGCAGTAGATTTATCAAAGTGATATGTAATGTCACTGTATTCGCTCCATTCAGAGTAGATTGCATCGGCTTCAACACTGAAGTTTGGAATCGGCTTATATTCTAATCCGAAAAAAAACATATTAGGCGTATTCATAGACATTGTTACGGCAGAATCGTTGAACAGTGTCGTCGGGCTCATACCGGCAGGCAGATTATAGCTTGCAGATCCGTCTGCGTGGTGCAGCATCTTGCTGCGGTAAGAAAACCCTATAGCCCATTCATCACATGGAGTAATCCTTAAACCTGCGTTAAAGCCGGGAGAGATTCCGTCAACAATGAGACGCTGGTCAATATCATGTGAAGTGTCATCCGGATCATTAGCACCTGTAGGGTCAAATTTTTTGCGAAGGTCAGCTCTTACGTACATAAGTTCCAACCCCAGTGAAAACGAAATATAATCATTATACTTGTAAGCGAGATTAGGATTTATTGAAAATGAGTTCAGTTCTGTACTGTACGAAGAGTATCTTCCCGCCCAGTCTTCTGAAAAAGTTGTGCCAAGTCCGTAACGTGTAAATGTACCAATTCCAAACCAAAATTTATCATTTAACTGATGTGTGAAATATGAATGAGGTGGAACATAAATTTTATCTTTAGTGGAGGCTGACTGGGTGTTTCCATTATAGGTGGTTGTTAAATCATTTTCAATCGCAATTCCTGACACACCGGCTAGCACCTGAGTTCCGTTAAGCTGTGTCATTCCGGCAGCGTTCCAAGCAATGGCAGAAGGGTCGTCTGCGCGGGCAATCATCGCTCCCCCAAGAGCATTACCGCGAGCACTCCATTCATATAGGGCGAACCCTGAAGCTTCAGCTCTTTTACAGAGTCCGGAAGACAATGTAACTCCGATCACACAAAGTAGTATACCTACATATACTGTAAACTTGTTCTTCATGCACAAACTCCTTAACGCAAGATACAAAAATCTTAGAAGGTAAATTTACCGCAATATCCCCATTTCCATAGTTTAATCGGAGATTTTAGTATATCGGCTGATAGTATATGTAAAGATAATTTAGTATGTATTCATTTTAATTAATTATTAAGCAAATATTCGTAATTAACTATATATTATATACATACACGTATGTTTGTTATGTTAATAAAATTGAAGTATAAATGTGATTTGTGCATTGATTTTTAATATTCATTTAGTTGCTTACAGTAAAATCAACACAGAAATAAAAAATTATATTGTATTATTAAAAATTAGATTGTTAAAATTTGAAGTAGTAAGCAAAATATGTATTATTTATTGTTTCTACTTTGTTTTTAATTTGTTTCTGTGTCGTTTCTGTATGGGGCCAACAAAAAAAGGCAGCCAAAAGGCTGCCTATAATAAAAAAATATCCATATAATATTATCGTATAAAATACGCTAGGTATTCCTGATTTCCCTTCGGTCCTTTAATGCTTGAAGGAACTAATCCTTTTAGCTTTAATTGAAGCTCAGAAGATGCAAAATCGACAATCATGTCGACGGTTTGTTGTCTGAGATCTTCATCTCTGACAACTCCTTTGTCTGTTTGTCCTTGAGCCACTTCAAACTGAGGTTTAATTAAACATACAATTTCGCCGGTGTCTTTTAAAAATCGTACTAACGAAGGAAGTATGTTTTTTAATGAAATAAACGAAACATCACAAACAACGAGGTCTACTTTTTCCGGGATCAGGTCAGGTTCAGCAATCCGTAAATTAACTCTTTCTAAGTTAATTACACGTTCATCCTGTTGCAGCTTCCAATGCAGCTGCCCGTAACCTACATCCGCTGCGTAGATTTTAAGTGCACCGAATTGGAGCATACAATCGGTGAATCCGCCTGTTGAAGCTCCGGCATCCAGTGCTGTTTTACCATTTGGATCAAGTCCAAGTTCTTCTATGGCTGTAAGTAATTTGTAGCCGCCGCGACTGACAAATCGGTCTTTACCTTTTACAACTATTTCTAAACTCGGGTCTAGTTGCATCCCCGGTTTTTCTATAGGTGTTTTTTGGCCGTTTTTTAGAAAGTGCGCATGTCCCGCCATGATTATTCGCGTAGCCTGTTCGAGGGTGTCCGAAAGACCTTGCTCATAAAGCATGTGGTCTGCGCGTTCCTTTTTAGCCACCTATTTTTTCTCCAAACCCAGCATTGCAACAACATTACTAGCGGCTTTTGAAATGTAATCAGATTCGGACATTGTTTTTTTAAGTTCAGCACTGATCACAAGCTCAGGTGAGTTTGCTTTGGATGAATCAGGGGTGACTTCATACTCTGCCGGGAATTTGTTTTGATAATACATATCTTGGAAGCCGACGAATTTGAGTTGATGAGCTGTAGAGTCGAGTACAGCGGATTCAGTGTCACTGATAAGCCCAAGTTCTTTAGCTCTGATCAGTCCAGCAAGGCATTCCCCGCCTTGAGTACATGCAATGTGACCGTGTGCATTAGCGAGAAGCATGCTGTCCATAATAAGCTGTTCAGAAACTTGGATGACTTGAAATGATTTTTTGCCACCTATCGCTTCATATTTATCCGCGAAATATTTTACTCTCGGAAATGAAACAGGATTTCCGATCATTGCGGCCTGCGCAACTGAAGGTTGTACGGTAACCGGCTTGAATTCGCGTTCTTTCGGATCATCCACAGAGTAGTAGCGGTAAACGGGATCTGCATGTGCAGACTGGACACCGAAGATGCGAGGTAGTTCTTTAATAATATCAAGCTCGTAAAGTTTCAAAAAACCTGCCATAATCGCAGTTACGTTTCCTGCATTACCTATCGGGACAAAAATACATTTGTTTGTAAGGTCCCAATCGTACCACTGAGCAACTTCGAACGCATAGGATTCCTGACCGAGAATTCTCCATGAGTTCTTAGAGTTGAGCAGGGCGACTCTATAGTTGTCGGCCAAGTGCTCAACAACTTTCATGCAGTCATCAAAGACTCCGGGAACTTCCAGCACTTTAGCTCCGCTTCCAAGAGGCTGTGCAAGCTGCTGCGGAGTAACTTTTCCTTCAGGAAGAATGACAACTGATTTAACGGGGCCGCCGATATATGATGCATAAAGAGCCGCAGCTGCGGAGGTGTCACCGGTTGAAGCACAGACAGTAAGAATTTCATCCCAGTTATTCTTGGCAAGAAGTGCGTTAATATAACTGAAGGCGCATGCCATGCCTCTGTCTTTGAAAGAAGCACTCGGATTTTGTCCGTCATTTTTATAAGCGGTCGTAATCCCGATGATTTCATTTAAATTAGGGCTTGAAGCAACAATGGGAGTGTTGCCTTCACCAAGGTATAAAATATCTTTTTCTTCAATTACAGGCGCAAATAGTTCGTAGAATCTGAAAATGCCTCGGAGGCTGTCTTTTTTGGTGGCAGTACGGGCATCGAACAAGTCGCGCCACTCCTGACCGCTGGTTTTCTTTAATTCATCAAAAGTGAGATCTTGAAGAATGAAAACTGATCCGCATTCAGGACAGGTATAATATAATTCATCTATTCCGTAATGCTGACCGCAACCTAGACAGTGATATTCCATTTTCCCCCTGTACTTAGGGAAAGTATTAGCTTGAGACATTATTCCTCCACGAGGTTTTATAAAAAGCAAAGAATTAAGACGGCCAAATTTTAGGGATGCTTAAGGTAAACATCCACACCCCGAGACTGATTTTGATTGCTAATCCAAATGCTTTCCCCCAGAAAGCTCCCCATGCGGAGTGCTGGGCTTCAGCGAAAGTTCTGCCATGAGTAAGTTCAAGAACCAGGCAACCTCCGAATGACCCCAAAAGAGCCCCGGGAAGTGCTCCGAGTCCGAAAAAAAACGGTGCTCCTAAGATAGCTCCGGCTATTGCACCGACAAAAGCACCTAAGCTGCCACGACCGGTTGCCCCGTATTTTTTCCCGCCGAAGTATTGTGCTGCAAATTCTAAAATTTCACCGACCACCGCGATTAAAGCTAAAATGGATATAAAGTTCCAGCTCATTGTTGCAGGAAAAAATAATTTCCATCCGATAACAAAAGCAAGAATAATCCAGTTTGCAGGCAGTCCGAAAATATGCAGGGCTAACGAGCTGAACATAAGCAGAATGATCAGCACAGCCAGAGCTGTAATCATTTTAAGCCTCTACTTCTCTAAGGTCCAGAACTCGTTTAGCTTTTCCATCAGATTTTGGAATAGAGTCATGTTGAACCAATTCAACTCGCGGTGTAACTAGAATCTCATCTCTAAGTTTGTTTGCAATTTTTTTCTGCAGTCCTTGCAACGCTCTCATATCTTCAACAAAATACTGATCTTTAATTTCAACTTTAACTTTAATCTGGTCAATGAACCCTTCTCTGAAAAGTTCAATGAGATAGTTCTGTCCGACTTCCGGCATGGCCATAATAATATTTTCAATTTGCATAGGGTAAATATTTACCCCTTTAATGATGAGCATGTCATCTGCGCGGCCGACTATTCTGTCGATGCGTTTTGATGTCCTGCCGCACTTGCATTGTCCTGGAATGAATCTGGTTAAGTCTCTTGTTCTATAGCGGATTATCGGCATCCCTTCGCGGGTAAGGGTCGTCATAACAAGTTCACCTATTTCACCGTCTGGAACAGATTCTCCGGTTTCCGGATCAATAATTTCAGCGATGTAGGAGTCTTCCCATACATGCATTCCGCTTTGTTCGGTACACTCAAAAGCTACACCGGGACCGTTCATTTCAGTGAGACCATACGAGTTATAGGCTTTAATATGGAGCTCTTCTTCTATTTTCTGTCTGGTATATTCAGTGTGCGGTTCTGCACCTATGAGGGCAATTTTCCACGGCATATCTGCTGGGTCATATCCTTCTTCTCTGACTTTGCCTGCAAAGTAGAGCGCGAATGAGGGAATTATGTGCAATGCTGTTACGTTAAAATCGCGGATAAGTTTGATCTGGCGTTTAGTGTTCCCAGCTCCTGCCGGGATAGTCAAACATCCCAGACGCTCAGAACCGTAATGAATTCCAAGTCCGCCTGTGAAAAGTCCATATCCTGACATATTTTGTAAAATGTCAGAGCGTCGAACTCCCACAGCGTAAAGAGAGCGAGCCATAAGATCGGCCCATGTATCGAGATCTTTCTGAGTATAAAAAACAGCAGTAGGGGTTCCGGTTGTTCCGGAGGAGGCATGGAGACGGACAAACTCATCAAGAGGTTTTGTCAACAGTCCGTGGGGGTATTGAGAGCGAAGATCATCTTTTGTAGTAAAAGGTAATCTTTTCACATCATCAATAGTTTTGATAACGGAAGAATTAATGTTATTTTTTTTGAAAGATTCGCTGTAGTATGGAGAGTTTGCGGCTAGATCGATAGTCTTTTTAAGTCGTTCAACTTGTAGTTTTTCAAGTTCACTTCTCTCTAGCACTTCAGCTTTATCGAAATACATTATATTTCTCCCGCTAATTGTTTATCATTAATCCTCGTCGTTTGTATGAGCTTAAATTATTCATCGCTATACTCAGACGGGTAAGGTTCGGCTGCAAGATTTTCGAAGGCAGTATAGTTGCCGAAAAAGGCTAATTCAACAATTCCGGTAGGACCGTTTCGCTGTTTACCAATAATGACTTCGGCTTTATTCGTAATAGGTTTGTCTTCTTTTTTGTTATAAAAATCTTCACGGTAGAGGAATAAAATAATATCAGCATCCTGTTCAATCGCTCCGGATTCTCGAAGGTCGGACATCATAGGTCTTTTGTCCGTACGTTCTTCAACCTTACGGTTAAGCTGTGAAAGTGCGATTACCGGTATTTTTAATTCTTTTGCTAACGCTTTCAATGAACGTGAAATATCGGAAATTTCTTGTTCACGGGAGTCTGTGCGCGCACTGGAGCGCATAAGCTGGAGGTAGTCAACCATTACCAGACCAAGATTATGCTGCGACTTAAGTCTCCTGCATCTTGCTCTAAGTTCCATTGTGGAAAGAGCTGGAGTATCATCAATAAAAATAGGAGCTTCTGTCAAGTCTTGAGCTGCTTCATAAAGCTTTGCCCAGTCTTCATCGTCAAGCTGACCTGTTCTTAATCTGGCAAGATCAACTTTACCATGGCAGGCGAGCATTCTTGTCATAAGCTGGCCCATAGCCATTTCAAGTGAGAATACAGCTGTAGGGACTCCGCTATGAAGAGCTGCGCGCATGGCAACGTTCAAAGCAAAAGCCGTTTTACCCATACTTGGGCGACCTGCAATAATAATGAGTTCTGAGTTTTGAAGCCCTGCCGTCATTTCATCAAATTTTGTGTATGTAGTCGGTATGCCTGTTACGAGTGATTTTTGCTCGACTCGATGTTCCAGTTCTTGAAAAACTTCTTTGATAAGTTCTTTACTGCTTTTAATTGTAGTAGTTTTTTTGGCATCAGTAATTTCAAAGATTGCTTGTTCAGAGTGATCAAGTAATGCTTTAACGTCCTGAGCTTCAAAACTATCAGATATAATTAGGGCGGCAGCATCAATCAAACTGCGCTGAATTTTTTTCTCAGCTACAATTTCTGCGTGATGAAGTGCATTCGCAGAACTGATTACAGAATTGGCAAGATCTGCCAGATAAACAGGTCCGCCGACAGTATCAATTTTTCCGCAACTGGTAAGGTATTCGTTGACGGTAACAATATCTATCGGGACATTTTTAGAATACAGGGCTTCGAAAGCCTGAAATATTTCGTGATGAGCAGGGGAATAAAAATCGTCAGAATGGACAATATCGACGAGATCGTTGAATATATTATTGCTTAAAAAAACTCCGCCCAGCACAGCCTGTTCTGCTTCAAGGTTGTGAGGGGGTACTTTCCTTAGAAGATCAGACGGAGCACCTGATGATGCTCCGTCTGAATTGTAATTCGAGTTAGGCTTACGCCTGTTCTGCTTCTGGTTCTGCAGTTTCTTCTTCTTCTATAATCTGACCGGGTTTAGAAACGATCAGTTTAATTTCACCGCGAACTTCGGGGTGAAGTTTAACTTCAATATTGAAAATTCCAAGTGAACGGATAGGATCAGACAACAGAATTTTTCTGCGATCAAGATCAAAACCCTGTTCAACAAGAGCTTCAGCAACATTTGCTGCGGTAACAGAACCGTAAAGTTTATCGCCTTCACCTACACGAACTTCGACTTTGACTTCGACTGCAGCCAGTCTTGCTTTAAGTCCTTCAGCCTGAGTGCGCAGATCGTCTGCCTTTTCCTGAAGCTTTCTTTTTTCAAGTTCAAACTGCTTGAGGTTAGCGGCAGAAGCAGGCATTGCAAATCCCTGAGGAATCAAATAGTTGCGACCGTAACCGGCTTTAACTGAAACGATATCTCCAAGGCGTCCAAGAGAGTCTATATCGGCACGTAAAATAAGTTTCATATCATTGCCTCCTAGATGCTCTTTTTCTTGACATCAGTGCTATGCACAGTGGTGTAAAGCATAAGAGCCATCTGCCTGGAACGTTTGATTTCAGTAGTCAGGCGGCGCTGATGTTTTGCACAAGTACCAGTAATTCTGCGGGCAATAATTTTGCCGCGTTCGGTAACAAAGTCCTTAAGAATGTCAGGACGTTTATAATCGAGAGGAAGAGCTTTATCTGCGCAGAAACGACAGAACTTCCTTTTTGGTGTGAATTTTTTCTTGAATGCCATGATTATGCTTCCTCCTGTACCTGTGCGTGATCTTCAAGTTTAACAGTAACAAACTTGAAAATTCCGTCTGTGATACGAATATTGCGTTCGAGCTCTGCAACAACAGGTGCTGGTGCATCAAAAACTACACGAACATAGTATCCACGGGACTGATTTTGGACAGGATAAGCCAACTGGCGAGAACCCCAATCGTCGATTTCGTCGAGTTTGCCGCCTTCACGTTCGATGATGGCAACAACCCCGTCTACGATGTCCTTACGATTATCATTCGCAAGTTCGGGGTTTAAAAGCAAAAGTGCTTCATACTTTCTAAGCATTAAAAAAACCTCCTTATGGTCTATGGCCCTTTCCTTAAGTTTTAGGGCAAGGCGAAAGAAGGGATGTTTAGTCCCTTTTCAGGCATCTGTCAAGACGCTCATCATTTATAATAAAATATAAGGCTGGAAACGAATCATCGAATCCAGCTTAATATTTATATTCTTTGTTAAAAAAACTAGATTCCCATAATGTTGTAACCGCAGTCAACAAACATAACTTCTCCGGTAATGCCGCTGGACATATCCGAAGCTAAGAAAGTTGCTGTTTTGCCGACTTCTTCGGTGGTTACGTTCTTATGCAGAGGAGCACGGTCTTCAATATGAGAGAAAATAGTTTTGAATCCGGAAATACCGGATGAAGCCAGAGTTTTAATAGGGCCTGCACTGATTGCATTAACTCTGATACCTTTCTCACCAAGGTCGTATGCCAGATAGCGAACGCTGGCTTCGAGAGCTGCTTTTGCAACACCCATTACATTGTAATTTGTGATTACTTTTGAAGATCCGAGGTAGGTCATTGCCATAACAGATGCCCCCGGCTTCATGAGTGGTTCATAAGAATTACAAAGTGTGACCAGTGAGTATGCAGATACGTCAAGAGCAAGATGAAATCCGTCACGTGAAGTTTCGAGGTATCTTTTCTTCAAGTCATCACGGTTTGCAAAAGCTACTGAATGAACGAGAATATCAATATCTCCCCATTGCTCTCTTACAAATTTAGCTGAGTTCGCAACATCTTCATCACTGCTGACATCACAAGGGAATATAAATTCTCCGCCTAGCTCGTCGCTAATCGGTTCTACGCGTTTTTTAATAGCGTCATTAACATAACTGAAAGCAAGTCTAGCACCTTGCTTTTTGAATTGTTGAGCAATTCCATAAGCAATGCTTTTTTCATTTGCCACGCCGAAAATAAGTGCTTTTTTTCCTTCCAGCAGCATTAATTTCTCCTTGTAGATAAAAGATATGAATTTACAGACAAAAACCTACAACAAAAGATGATCCTGCATAAAAATATTCATACACGAGGATATACCAGTTTGTATGTTTATGTCGAATTGATATATTAATAAAAGTTTTTAAGCATCAAGTTCGGAACTGGTCAAGAGCTTAAATGCTTCAAGATATTTCTCACGAGTTTTTGAAGCAATATTTTCAGGAATTTGAGGAGCTGGAGGCTGTTTATTGAACTTTATTTCTGTGAGCCAGTCACGCAGAAACTGTTTATCAAAGCTGGGCTGTGATTGTCCTGCTTTATAACCTTCAACTGGCCAGAATCTTGAAGAATCCGGAGTTAAAACTTCATCGATCAGAATGAGTTCTTCACCGATAAGACCGAATTCAAACTTTGTATCAGCAATGATTATGCCGCGTTCACGCGCATAATCTCTGGCGCGGCGATAGATTGCAAGGGTCACATTCTGCACTTTTTCAAACAGATCGCTGCCGAGCATTTCCATTGCTTTTTCTACAGTAATGTTTTCATCATGCTCGCCTAAATCAGCTTTTGTGGAAGGTGTGAATAAAGGCATTTCAAGCATGTCAGACTCTTTGAGCCCTTTAGGAAGTTCATGGCCGGATACTTTACCTGTAGCAAGGTAGTCCTTCCATCCTGAACCGGTAATATACCCGCGAACTATACATTCGATGGGTAATGGTTTTGCTTTTTTTACCAGAACGCTCCGGCCCTGAAGCTCATCTTTATATTTATGCAGTACTTCAGGATAGTCCGCAACATTTGAAGAAATAAGGTGGTTAGGAATAATATCCTTACACATATCCATCCAGAACAGAGTAATCTGGTTCAGAATTTTCCCCTTATCTTCAATAGGATTGGGCATAATTACGTCATATGCTGATATTCTGTCGGTAGTAATAATCAACAGAGTTTCAGCGTCTACTTCGTAAATATCACGTACTTTTCCTCTGGAGAGAAGTTTCAGTTCTTTGATATCTGTTTCGATAAGATGTTTCTTAGACATTTGAGTTACCTCTTATTTATAGCGGGATTCGATGGAACGAGCATGAGCTTCAAGTCCTTCGAGTCTAGCCAGTCTGGCGATTTTTGCGCCGTTTTTAGCAATATAGTTCTGATCTGTATAAATCAGACTGGATTTTTTACAAAAAGTATCGACGGATAGGGCGGATGAAAATCTTGCCGTTCCGACGGTTGGTAATACATGGTTAGGCCCGGCAAAGTAGTCACCAATGGGTTCAGGTGTATGATGTCCCATGAAAATAGCTCCGGCATGCTTAATTAAACCGATTGCGGACCATGGATCTTCAAATGCCAGTTCAAGATGTTCCGGAGCCATGTTATTAACAAAGTCTATTCCGGTATTTCTATCCGGGACTTCAACAATTGCACCCCATGAACTAAGCGATTGGAGAGCTATTTCGCCTCTCGGTAATTTTTTTGCCTGAGTTCTGAGTTCCTCTTTAACTTTTGCGCCAAGGGTTTTATCCCAAGTTATCAAGATAGACGCCGCTAAAGGATCATGCTCAGCCTGTGAAAGCATATCGGCAGCAAGCCAGACAGGGTTGGCTGATTCATCTGCAAGTATTGCTATTTCGCTCGGTCCGGCAATCATGTCTATTCCGACTTCACCGACGAGCTGGCCTTTAGCCGTTGCTACGAAGATATTACCGGGTCCGGCAATTACATCACATGGAGCAATGGTCTGAGTTCCATAAGCAAGTGCGCCGATGGCCCATGCCGATCCGGATGCGTAAATTTCATTAATTCCAAGTTCCTGAGCAGTTGCAAGGATATACGGATTTAAGGAACCATCTTTTCTAGGTGGTGAAATCACCGCTATCTGTTTAACTCCGGCAACCTGAGCAGGAACAGCATTCATAATCATGCTGGAAAGAAGAGGGGTTTCTCCGCCTTGACCTCCGGGAACATACAAACCTACACGGTCAACAGGTCTAACAAGTTGTCCGAGTATTGTTCCGTCTTCGCCTGTGGTCCACCATGACTGTTGAACTTGTCTGCGATGAAAATCTTTAACATTGCGGATAGCTTCTTCTATTATTTCAAGATCTTCTGTTTTAACTTCTGTGTATGCAACACTTCTGTTATCTGCAGAAACCTTAAGCATCTCTTTTGTGAAGTCAGGACAGTCAAATTTTTGGGTGTATTTGATTAAAGCCTGATCGCCTTCTGACTTAACATTCTCAAGTATCTCTTTAACGAGGCCATTTACTTTTTGATCAGGATTTTTGCGTAAATCCAGCCATTTTTTAATTTCAGGCCACGAGTCTTGATCCGAGTATTTTATATCCTTGCAAGGCATGGAAGTATCCTTAACGTGAAAGGTGTGAAAATTGTGTTTTCGTTACCGAAGTATATTAATTCTGATGTGTTTGTCCATTAACTTAATGTGATTTAAAAGTCGAGTATAATAGAATAGAGCAAATGCAACAAAAAAGGGCCGGAAGTAAACTTCCGGCCCCGGTGTCAGGACTAAATTGCTTTAGATGGTCTAAGAATTCTTAGAATTCGTAAACAAGACCAACTGCTAACTTAAATGCTGGATCGGATTTACCTTCAAGACGTGAACCACCATCGTAGTTCTTCCATGTGTCTTTATCCATATCCATGCCGATGTAACCGAATTCAACGATAGCTGCCAGTTCGTCGTAGATCTGGTAGTTGGTGTTGAAGTCAATTTCCCAAGCCTGGTCTTTATCAGTCAGGAACTGACCATCGGAGCTGATGTTGGTCAGTTTTGTTCCAGCATTTTTGATCAGGTCAGCATCGTTGGTACCCTTGATGTACAAGAAATGTACGTCATGAGTAAGTTTGTCGAGGAAGGAAATTCCTTCGAAAGAAAGACCAAGTGTCCAGAGACCAACCTGCTGGTTGGTGTCAAGGTCAGAAGAAGTAAGAGCAGAACCACCGAAGTAGTAAGAACCGAATGCCCAGTCATTGTTGATTATTGGAAGACGTTCTGAACCGTTGTCAGTTTTGTCATCTTCACCGGAAGTGTAAGCGAAAACAAGTTTAGGCTGTACAAAGTCAAGGCCTGTGTATGCAAGAGAAGCATCCATGCCCCAACCGGAACGATCATTCTGTTTCTGGTTAGCATCAACAGAACCGTAAACAACGTCAGCTTTAAGTACGATAGGATCGAAAGCTGTCATAGCGAAAGAAGTACCTGCCCACCATGCATCAGCATTTTTGTTGAATGCTTTTGCGTTGGCAGCAGTATTCGCAGTAGTCAGACCTTTCATTTTTGCAACGGAAGAGTATGTGTCTTTTCCGATAGTACCATACATTGCATAAGGGGTAGCTTCAAAGCCATCAATGGTGATAGGAAGAGCTGCGTAGAACAGGTCTAATTCATCTTTAGCGTTCTGGCTAGCTACATTAGTAAGTCCAGCACCGGCTGTGTCAGTTGAGTTTTTGTCGAATGCACGAACGTAACCTACTGCAACAGAAATCTGGTCAGTGATAGGTGAGCTAACAGTCAAAGCGCCAGCATCGATATCAGCGAGAACCATGTTGCCTGCTGCTGCGCCAGGAAGGTTGATAGAGAAGATACCGGCTGTTGTCAGTACTTCAGTATCAGGGAAGCGGTACTGAATGAATACACGCTTGATTCCGAGAGCACGGTCAGTAGAACCGGAATTAGCATCTGAATCAGATGCACCAACGCGAGTTTTGTATTCAACGTACAATTCTGACATCAAGTTTTCGTTTGCAATGAAACGGAACTGTGTACGAGCACGGAACCAGAAGTTGAGATCGTCTTCCTGGTTACCACGATGTTTTGCTGAGAGGAAGTCGCTGTTGTCCATGATGTTAGCCTGGAACTGGAATTTACCTTTAGCTTCCAGATCCACCGCAGAAGCGGTACCAGCCATTCCGAGCACCATAGTGGCGAGGATGGCGAGAATTACCAAACGTTTCATAATTGTTTTCCTTCTTTTGCTGAATGAATGTAGTTAATGCACAATTGCCTGACACCTACCTTCAGGAAAGGTTTTATCGCTTCATAAATTTAATTGCAAGTCAAAAATTACATTTTTTTGACTAAAGTTAAATTTTTTTTACCGTATAAAAAATTGTACTGTTTGAAATGTTCTAAAACTTTAGATTTTTTCTAGACAGATTAGGTTGTGCTGTAAGTCCTTTATTGACATGGATCTCTGCTCTGGATAGTCCTGAATATGTGCTTTTAGTGGAAGTATAAAAAATTATACAAGGCTGGTTAATATGGGATTTGAGTTTATTAGTGCCGATTATCCGACATCACCCGGTGTTTATCTGATGAAGGATTCCACCGGTCTTATTATATATGTAGGTAAAGCTCGAATTCTGCGAAACCGTCTTTCGTCTTACTTCCGCTCAAGTCAGAATCATACGCCTAAAACTAAGGTCATGGTCTCCAAGATAGCGTCTATTGATATTCTTGTTACAGGAACAGAAAAAGAAGCGCTTCTTCTGGAAGCCAGTCTGATTAAGAAACATAGACCGCGTTATAATGTAGTTCTGCGCGATGATAAGCAGTATGTCCTTTTTCAGCTGGATAAACGATCTGAGTATCCTCGTTTACGATTGACAAGAAAGGTTGTGCGCGATGGATCTGTTTATTTCGGGCCATATACTTCAAGTTATTTTGCCCGAGAGACATGGAAAATTCTCGGTAAGGTATTTCAATTACGAAAATGTTCAGATTCCGCTTTTAAAAACAGGGTCAGGCCCTGTCTGTATCATGATATAGGACAGTGCTTAGGACCGTGCGTTAATTTTGTACCGCGCGAACAATATATGGCACTTGTAAAAAAAGTTGAGATGCTGCTCTCAGGCAAAGCACATGATCTGATTTCAGATTTGCGTCACGAAATGGAAAAAGCTGCCGCAGAACTTGCCTATGAACAGGCTGCGAAGGTACGTGATCAGATCAAAGCAATCAGTAAAACAATCGAAAAACAGGCAGTTGTTCTTAATGACAGGGCGGATATTGATGTAATTGCCCTTGCGGAATCTTCGCGTGGAATAGGTTTGGGATTACTTTTTGTCCGGCAAGGACGTTTACTCGATAAAAAAGATTTCTTCTGGCCCGGGCTCAGTCTTGAAGACGGAGAAGAAATTCTGCATAGTTTTATTTCGCAGTTTTATTCTTCAACAAAATTTATCCCTCCAAAACTTTTGGTTCCGTTCGAATTTGATATGCATAGCTCGCTGGAAATTCTTACTGAGCGATCCAAATCTGTAGTCCGTATTGCCACTCCACAAACAAGCGAAGAGAAAAGGTTGCTTGATATTGCCCGTAAGAACGCATCAATAGGCGCAAAAGAGAAGAATAATGAGGATATTCTAGATATTTTGTCTGCTAAATTAAATTTAGCAACTTCCCCGCAACGGATTGAATGTATCGATGCCTCGCATCTAGGCGGAGAGGGTATGCGTGTCGGAATGGTTGTATATGAGCAAGGTAAACCGGAAAAGTCGCAATATCGTACGTATACATTCCCCGAACTTGAATATTCATCTGATGATTATGCAGCTTTATATCATTGGGTCTTGAAACGTATTGAATCCGGCAGCCCTTGGGCGGATCTTATCTTAATAGATGGAGGTAAGGGGCAGCTCGCAGCGGTTGAAAAAGCTTTTTCCGAGAATTGGAAGGAAACTGAGCCTGTTCCTGCTTTAGCATCTATAGCAAAAGGTCCGACCAGAAAGGCCGGTGAGCTTGAAGATAGAATTTTTACTCCAGGACGTAAAAATCATCTGCCATTAAAGGGAGGAAGTCCGGCTCTGCTATATTTACAGCGACTACGTGATGAGGCGCATAGATTTGTAATTGGAAAGCAGCGGAAATCCCGTAAGAAAAAAGCTTTGCAAAGCGAAGTTCTGAGCCTGCCGGGGATAGGCCCGAAAACAGCACGGTTGCTTTGGGATGAATATGGTTCAGTTCAAAAAATGAGAGAAGCAACAGCCGCAGAACTTTCAAAAGTTGAGGGAATCGGTAAAGTACGTGCAAAGCAAATTTATGATTCGTTTAGAGATAGTTAATAGATTTTAAAAACATATTTTCTTACAGTTTCTATTTAAGGTACTTAGCTGTATTTTAATAAATAAAAGTTTTGGGAGGTTCTTAGGAACCTTTTTTCAAAAAGGTTCCTAAGCCGCCGGAGGCATATAGAAAGCTGCTTTTTAATTATAAATCTCAAGCTTTAATTTCAGTTTCTACACCCAAAGCTAATTCAATAACTTTGCACTCAGGCGCAGTTTTGGCAACTTCAGCAACAAAGTTAGATGTGTCCTGTTCTAAAATCGGGAATGTTCCCCAGTGCATAGGTATCGCATATTTGCATCCGAGCAGCTTGCAGGCATATGCCGCGTCGCTAGAATCCATTGTGAACCATCCTCCGGTCGGGAGTATTGCAACATCAATATCATTCATTTTCCCAAAAAGTTCCATGCTGGCAAATAATCCCGTATCTCCGGCAAAATATACACAGAAATTATCTTCATAAGTTAAGATGTATCCGGCAGGGGCTCCTTCGTTTGAGGAATGCATGGCTTGAACCATTTTAATTTTTATTCCCGCGGCTTCAACTGTCCCGCCTATATTCATCCCGATAATGTTATTTCCGCTTACTCCTTGCGCGATCATACTCTCGACAAAATCAAAGATGCAGACAAGGGTTGCACCTGTAGCGCAACATATTTCAGCCGCCTGCCCGACATGATCTCCATGATCATGCGTGACTAAAACAACATCAGCTTCTTTGACAGAATTCCAAGAGACAGGAGATTTCGGATTGCCTTCAAAAAAAGGATCAATAATTATTGTTTTGTCGCCTGATTTAATCTTAAAGTTTGAATGTCCATTCCATGTAAAAATATGATTCATAATTACCTCCGTGAGTTTTCTCCCCAACGTTTGTATAAATCGTGGGGAATGCTTAGCTGTTCAAGGATACGTCCTGTCATATGTTCTGCAATATCATTTATTGTTCTAGGGCTGTGATAGAATCCCGGAGAAGCCGGCATCACCGTCCCGCCTGCCAAAGTCACTGTCTCCATGTTCCTGATATGTATAAGATTCAATGGTGTTTCGCGTGTTATAAGAATAAGTTTACGGCGTTCTTTAAGTGAAACATCAGCAGCTCTATGAATTAAATTAGAACCCATACCATTTGCTATTGCAGCTAAAGAGCTCATTGAACACGGGCATATGATCATGCCGTCATGTTGCCATGAGCCGCTGGCAGGAGGGGCTGAGATAAGATTTTGCTGATAGACGAAATCTGCATGAACTGTGAGATCTTCCGGCTTGAAATCTGTTTCAAGTTCCATAACTTTAAGCGCGGCGTCAGAAATAATAAGATGAAGTTCAATCTCATTCCGTTTTCCTAGCTCCTTAGCAAGGCTGAGGGTATAAATTGTTCCACTCGCGCCGGTAGCTGCAAGTATAATTCGTTTTTTATCCATAAAATAAGCCTGAATCCTTTAACTTTGTTTCAAATTAATGCATTATATTTTTAAAAGTTAGAATATTTTTTGTAATTAAGTTAAGTACAACAGGGGACAAATGTTGACAAGTCTTGCAAAATAGATGGCAAATTTTAAATATTATTTTATAACATATTCTTAATTTCTTGAATTTTGAACTCTCATATGAGAGTAGAGACAAATCTTAACCCGATACTTGAAGAAAGTACTTACATAATTTTATCAGACGGAGATAAAGCAATGGTAACTCTTGGCACAGCCGGAACAAGTTCTGCCGGTAAAATGATGCTGCTTGGCGGCGGAGAACTTGGCAAAGAAGTAGTGATTGAGGCCCAGCGTTTAGGCGTAGAGGTTATTGTCGTTGACAGATACGAAAATACTCCCGCTATGCAGGTTGCACATCGCAGCTATGTAATTTCTATGCTGGATGCTGACGAACTTCGCAGAGTTGTTGAAATAGAGAAACCGGATTTTATCGTGCCGGAAATTGAAGCCATTGCAACCAAGACTCTTATTGAACTCGAAAATGAAGGGTTTACAGTTATTCCTACAGCCAGAGCAGCGCGGCTGACTATGGACCGGGAAGGTATCAGAAGGTTGGCCGCTGAAGAAGTCGGCCTCAAAACATCTCCATACAAGTTTGCCGACACCAAAGAAGAATACCTCGCAGCAGTTAAAGAAATAGGTATTCCATGCGTAGTGAAGCCTGTTATGAGTTCATCCGGAAAAGGGCAGAGCACTGTTAAAAGTGAAAGTGACATAGATCATTCATGGGAATATTCTCAATCCGGCGGTAGAACGGGGCAAGGACGTATCATCGTAGAAAAATTTATTAAATTTGATTACGAAATTACTTTACTCACAGTTCGTCACAAGGACGGAACTTCCTACTGCGCTCCGATCGGGCACAGGCAGGAGGATGGTGATTACCGCGAATCATGGCAGCCGCAGCCTATGACTGAAACTGCGCTGAATAAAGCACAGGAATACGCCCTCAAAATTACGGATGCTCTTGGGGGCAGAGGGCTTTTCGGCGTAGAACTATTTATTAAAGGTGAAGAAATTTATTTCAGTGAAGTTTCACCGCGTCCTCATGATACCGGACTCGTGACAGTAATTTCTCAGGACCTCAGTGAATTTGCACTGCATGTGCGCGCTATTTTAGGATTGCCTGTTCCAGCGATCCGTCAATATGGACCTGCTGCCTCAAGCGTTATTCTTTCAAACGGTAAATCAACTTCTCCTTCTTTTGCCAATGTTGATAAAGCTCTGGAAGAAGCTGACACAAAAGTTCTCATCTTCGGAAAAGGCGAATGTAACGGTGTGCGCCGTCTCGGAGTTGCTTTAGCTCTGGGAAAAGATGTTGATGATGCAAAAAAACGCGCTATTAAAGCTTCCACAGCCGTTGAAGTTTTGTATTAATTATTTCAATTGCTAGATTGTAAAGACAGCCCCGTGAGTATTAAATGTTACTCACGGGGCTGTCTTTTGTTTAATCGTATTTTTAGCTCTGCTGAGATTGACAAATCAGTTCTAAAAGAGGCATTTGTTTTGCTCTTATTTGTTAAAAGCGAAAATATATCGGAGAAATTCGCTCTATCTTAGTATAAAGTTATCAATTTTTTCTTTTTTATTAAGATTTGTTCGTTAGCTGTTTAATGTGTTTATGAAGATTAGAATTTAATTATTAGCTGTGAATTTATTAAGTAAAAAGACTCTGATCATTTTTACTTAATTTTTCTGTAAAGGATAAGTCGTTATGAAATACGAAGCTAATGGGTGGGCGTTAGCCCCTCTTGCCTTATTTTTAGTGATATTTATAGGTACTGGTCTTTCCCTTACTATGAACGGAACAAACATGGCGTTCTATCAATTGTCCGCCACTGTTGCCATTCTTCCTGCGATTGCATGGGCTGTCTGGATGGGGAAAGGGAAAATAAAAGATAAAATAAATATTTTCCTCAGTGGTGCCGGAGAATCCGGAATCATTACAATGTGTATGATTTACTTGCTTGCCGGAGGATTCGCTTCAGTTGCAAAGGCAATCGGGGGCGTTGAGTCTACAGTTAATTTAGGTTTATCAATAATTCCGGCTTCAATGGTTCTTCCCGGTTTGTTTATCATTGCGGCATTCATTGCAACTGCAATGGGTACTTCAATGGGAACCATTGCCGCCATTGCTCCGATTGCGGTCGGCGTAGCGGATAAAACAGATATAGCTTCAGCTCTGCTTATGGGAGCGGTTGTCGGCGGCGCAATGTTCGGAGATAACTTGTCCATGATTTCTGATACGACTATTGCGGCAACCCGTACGCAAGGTTGTGAGATGGGCGATAAATTTAAATTGAATTTTATGATTGCTATCCCCGCAGCGGTTTTGACGGTAGTTATTTTATATATGCTCGGTGAAGGCGGTCAGGTCTTGCAGCAGGGGACATACAGCCTAGTTAAAGTTTTGCCGTACATTATTATTCTCGTAATGGCGGTTGTAGGGATTAATGTATTTATTGTTCTTGGCGCAGGGATTGTTTTTACTGGAATTGTCGGTTTATTCGCAGTTGCTGATTTTAGCGTGCTTAAATTTTCTCAAGATATTTATTCCGGTTTCACGGGAATGCAGGAAATTTTAGTTCTGTCATTGATGATTGGCGGACTTGGAGAATTGATTAAATACCATGGCGGGATTACCTATATTATCAGTTTTATAGGTAAGTTGACACGCGGGACTAAGTCAACTCGCGCAGGAGAGTTCAGCATCAGTGCTTTGTCCGTTTTATCTGACCTATGTACTGCAAATAACACTGTAGCAATCATTCTGACTGGTGGAATGGCAAAAGAAATTGCAAAAAGCCATAATGTAGATCCGCGTCGCAGTGCCAGCCTTTTGGATATTTTTTCCTGTGTTATTCAGGGATTGATTCCTTATGGTGCGCAAATTCTGCTTGCAGGTTCCATATCACAGCTATCTCCGTTAGAAATTGTCGGAAACATGTACTATTGCTTCATACTGGCGTTTGTTGCGATAATCAGTATTCTCACCGGATTTCCACGGATTAAAAAATAGATTCGTTTTCAAATATTAAGCAAGAAAGCCCCCGTAACTTTTAATAAGTTGCGGGGGCTTTCATGTGGAAGGACTACAGGACCTTAAAGGTCATATGCAGTTTTTAGACTGTAACTTCGGTTATCTGATTCCTTTAGGATGACATACGGAGGCTGTGCATCCAGTCATTTTAGGATCATTTCCGAATTCTTTAACGTGACACGATAAGCATGAATTACGCTTTGTGTTGTTGCGTTTAATATGCATTGCCTTGAAGTAAGACTTGTAACCTTTGACAGGGACCGGTTCAAAGTTTGTGTGACAGGTCGCACAACTTGTAGGAACCTTGGTTTTTTTCAGAGCATGGTGGCAATCAACACATTCATAATTTTCATGATTTGCGTGATTGAAACTAACTCCGATATTGCTTTTGCTGTTACCCTTAATGAAGTTGATCATAAGATCACCTTCAGGAGCTTCAACCGCTTTTTTGTCACCTGCGTTTGCTGCGATAGCTAAAACCGTCATGCCTAGACAGATGAGGCACACGATAAATAAGTTTTTCATTTTATTTCCTCTTTGTGTGCCCAGTTAGGCTTTGTTGTTTTTACCGACAGCCGCTTTCAAAAAACCGCGACGTGATTGCTTTGTAGAAACAGGGCCATGAGCCATCATAGTATTACGCTGTTCAGCTGAAGCCAGAAGATGATCATGATAATTTTCCGGTGCTGATTCGCACAGGTAGATAACCCGAACATCTTCAGGGTCGGCAAGGAAAGCTTTCGGCTTGGTCTTTTGAACCTCTGCCAGACGCTTATTCGCAAGCGCGAGCATATCATCACGATCACCGAAGTTCATGGTTCCGGTCGGACAGCTCTTCACACACGAAGGAAGCATACCCATTTCAACTCTGTCTATGCACATGTCACATTTGTTCCACAGACCTGTTTTCGGGTCTTGACGCGGTACATTGTAAGGGCAGATCTCTTCACTTGTAATTTTACCCGGTATGATGACGGCCTTATCCGTCATTACAACTGCGCCGGTTTCAGGGTCTTGAGTTACTCCTCCGGGCGCATACATATTGATCATGTATTTACATGGAGGCTCAATACAATGCCGGCACTGTTCAGGAAAGAACAGCCAGCTCAGCTTACCTTTATCATCATGCACTTCATTAAAGCGTACAAGGCGAATAGTTTTAGAAGACAAGTCCTGCGGGTTCTGATGTGATCCCACATTACGAGTATGTTCCGCAGGCAGTTTTTTCCACTGCTTGCAGGCTACCTGACAACCGCGGCAGGCGGTACAGAGAGTGAGGTCTACAAAAAAGGATTTACCGTTCATTATCTGTCACCCTCCTTCCACTTGCGCAGATTCACCATAAAGGCTTTATATTCAGGAATACCGGTATTCGGGTCGCCGACGTTCGGAGTAACTATATTAGCGGAGTCTCCGCCGTTGATAGGTGTTACCCATCCGAAATGCCATGGCATACCGACCATATGAATCTGTTGCCCTTGAATTAAGTAAGGGCTGATTCGTTCGGTAACCATTGCAATAGCCCACAGTGAACCGCGAATACTTTCAATTGTGACTTTGTCACCGTTTTCAATTCCGCGAAGTTTAGCCAGTTCCGGGCTGATTTCTACAAACATCTGCGGCTCAGCTTCAACGAGCCATGATTGCCAGCGGGTCATTGAGCCAGTCTGCCAATGTTCGGTGACACGATAAGTTGTTCCGACAAATGGATAGCGCGGGTTACAAACTGCTTTTTTCTCACTTAGAATCTGCACAGCTGTCGGGCTGTGAAGACGCTTGGAGAATGGATGGTCTGCAACCGGACATTCCAGCGGTTCATAGTATTCAGGAAGCGGTCCATCAGCGCGACCTGGGCCGAACAGCTGTCCGAAGCCATTTTTCTGCATGATAAATGGATGTTTTGTTCCGGGCTTCCATCCGCCATCAGGAACATCGCCGATCCATTTTGTGCCGTTCCATGCAATGACAGGTTTTTCCGGATTCCAAGGATTACCGTTGGAGTCTACAGATGCACGGTTATATAGAATACGACGGTTAACAGGCCAGCACCATGTCCAGTTAGGGAACAAACCGATTTTTGCCTGTTCTTTAGTCTGAGAAGCATCATGCCGTTCAGCTTTATTGCCTTCATCGGTTACGGAGTTGCAATACAGCCAGTTACCGGAAGTTGTTGAACCGTCAGCCTGTAAGAAAGCAAAGCTCGGAACCTGCTGCCCTTTTTTAAATGATTTACCGTTTACGACAGTATCTTTTGTGAACCATCCGTTTGCAAGTTTAGCTGTCTGCTGAGCACTGAATTCGTACTTACCTTCTTCATTCTTTTCACACATATTATTGAAACTTAAATGTGTGATCGGTTCAGGGTATGCACCGCCTTCGGCTTCATAAAGGTGAACAAGCTCTTCCCATATTTCGTGGAAGTAATGACCGTCAGTCTTTACATCACCAAAGGTGTCAGGTCCCTTGTAACGCCATTGCATCCAGCGACCTGAGTTGGAGACTGATCCTTCTTTTTCAATAGCAGAAGCACACGGGATAAAGAATGTTTCAGTCTTGACCTTCTTTGGGTCCATGTCCGGACCTTTCCAGAAGTCACTTGTTTCACAGCGGAAAAGGTTTACGTTGACCATCCAGTCCAGTTTGCTGAGAGCCTTACGGGTTTTAAATGAGTCAGAACTCGAACACGCAGGGTTCATTCCCCATACAAGACCGCCGCTAAATCCGCCTTCATACATTCTGTCGATCAGTGGAATCCATGAATAGACACTGGCTTTATGTGAATCCAGACGAGGAAGATATTGATATCCTTCTTCCGGTGTGTCCTCAGAATACATCGCCTTTATAAGGCTGGCAGAGTACTTAGGATAATTCTGCCACCAGTTGGCACTTTCCGGGTCCTTGCTGGCAGGAGTATAAGTATTGTTGTATTGCTCAAGAGTATCTTGACCTGCAAGCGGAGTTTTAAGATAGCCGGGAAGGATATGGTAAAGGAGAGCGTAGTCAGTTGAACCCTGAACGTTACATTCACCGCGAAGTGCGTTAACACCTCCGCCGGCAATACCTATGTTACCAAGCATTAGCTGGATCATTGCCATGGCGCGAATGTTCTGAACTCCGACTGAATGCTGCGTCCAGCCCATTGCGTACATGATAGTTCCGGCTTTATCTTTCACGCCGGTAGCTGTGTATGTCTTGTAGAGTAATTCAAGATCCTTAGTTGAAACACCGGAAATAGATGAAACTTTTTCAGGTGTATACCGTGAGTAGTGATCTTTAAGAATCTGGAATACACAACGAGGATTTTTCAAACTCTTATCTTGTTTCGGAACACCATTTTCATCAAGTTCAAAAGCCCACTTTGACTGGTCGTATGAATTGGTGGTGTGGTTGAATCCGCTGAATAAACCGTCGTTAAATCCGTAATCTTTGCCAACTATAAAAGCTGCATTGGTATAGTTGACCATGTATTCAAGGAAATACTTTTTATTATTGATGATATAGTTGATCATACCGCCGAGGACAGCGATATCAGTACCTGAGCGTAAAGCAATATAAGCATCAGATCTGGCTGATGTGCGTGTGAAGCGTGGGTCGACATGTATGATTTTGCCGCCGCGCTGCTGTGCTTTTACAGCCCATTTAAAGGAAATTGGATGATTTTCGGCAGCGTTACTGCCCATTATCAAAATACAATCACTGTTTTGTAAATCGTTCCAGTGATTTGTCATCGCGCCGCGTCCGAACGACTCTACCAGAGCCGCAACTGTTGCGCTGTGTCAGATCCTTGCCTGATGTTCAACATAGACCAGGCCTAAAGAACGCATGAAGCTGTGCATAGCTAGACATTCTTCATTATCCAGCGCAGCTGAACCAAGAGAAGCGATTCCCATGGTGCGGTTAACGACCTGACCTTTATCATTCTTTTCCTGAAAAGATTTGTCGCGAGAATCTTTTATAAGACGGGCAATACGTTTTTTGCAAAAGTCCCAATCTTTTTCTACAAATTCTTCACCGTAAGGTGCGCGGTACAGAAATTTT
This sequence comes from Desulfovibrio gilichinskyi, assembly GCF_900177375.1. Taxonomy (NCBI): domain Bacteria; kingdom Pseudomonadati; phylum Thermodesulfobacteriota; class Desulfovibrionia; order Desulfovibrionales; family Desulfovibrionaceae; genus Maridesulfovibrio; species Maridesulfovibrio gilichinskyi. Next base: position 645,745 of record NZ_FWZU01000001.1, read on the forward strand.
CCGGGACGATCCGGATTTTCTGTCATCTGAATAGAGCTTGCTCCCTTAGCGCAAAGCGAGCCTTCATTAATAGGGTGATCAGGATCACCTTCAACGTTGACTGCCCGTTTGGTTTCAAGTGAGGTGTTTACTAAAAGACCGCAACCGACAGAGCAGAAAGCACAGACTGAAGTGGTTTGTTTGGTCCATTTAGGATCAAGGTTTTTAGCCCGATCAACAGCCGGAGCTGCAAAAGCCTTACTGAGTCCGCCGAAAGCCGGAACAGCAGCAAGCCCGGCGGCTGCAACCGTTGTAAGTTTCACAAAATCTCTACGATTAATTCTCATCATCGCTCCTTAAATTTTGTTCTGGTTATCTTCCACGAATTTCTCGCCCTTGAGTGACTTGCAAATGGTAGCCGGATAAATTGACATGAGCAGGGCGGTTAAAAAAGTCCCCAAGCATTAGAGGTGCGTGAGAATGAGAATATGTAAAATAGCATATTTCCATTTCCTCCGCTGCCGCAGCGCAAATTTCCAGCGAAATGCCAAGACCATTAAAGGGCAATTGAAACGTTATGACCTCAATTGATTTGTTTGAACTGTTCAGATTTTTCATGAATTCATTCATCTCTGATCGATTAAGGTTAAGATGTTTTAATCCTTCAAATGTCACTTAAAAACAGTACAGTTCAGAAAAAACTAATAATTGAAAGGTTTAAAAATAAAAAACAGTCAAAAAAAAGAAAATTTCAATTCTCGTAAATTCAAACTATACACATAGCTAAAAAGATTAAAAAAAAACTTGCTTGTTGTGCGACTGACACAATTGCAAGTTTTAGTGATTAATCAGAAATGAATAATTGTTATTCTAAGTATATGGTATTTAAGGATATATACAATAAAAGAGTGTTTGAGGAGTTAAAACTTTTAAAATCCAAAAGGCGGTATGAAACAGAATTAATCTGTTTTATTGTGACTTAATATACTAAATTAATTGTTTAATTGTATTTTAAATGACTGGCAGAAAACTATTGTTTCATTTTCGACATAATAAAAACTCCCGCAAACATTTTAAATGAATGCGGGAGTTCGTAAGCATAATGATTAAGATTTATCTTTGTAAGCTTTAATCAAGTTTTTTGCGTGCAGTTCCAGCTTTATAGAATGGAAGTTCACTTTTCACAGCAGTCAGGTCTGTGCGTGTTCCTTTGACTATAAATGTTTCTGCATCTGCAACTTCGGCCTTAACATAAGCAAGAGCTACTGAATACCCTAAAGTCGGAGAGAAAGAGCCGCTGGTAACAATTCCGACTTCTTTACCATCAAGAAGAACTTTGTCTCCATGTCTTGCTGAGCGACGGCCTTCAATGGTTAAAGGAATCAACATTTCTTTAACGTCCGTGAAAGCATCGTCAGAAAGTACGAAGGAGTAACCGCCTTCACGCGGATTATGATCAGTATCCAAATCTTGACCGTAGAGTGGATATCCGAGTTCAAGGCGTAAAGTATCACGTGCTCCGAGTCCTATGGGTTCGACACTGTCTACAGCAACAAGTTTTTCCCAAAGGGATTGAGCCTTGTCAGCAGGGAGGTAGAATTCATAGCCAAGTTCGCCTGTATAACCTGTACGGCTGATAATGAGCTTATAACCGTCAAATTCAGTTTGTTCAAAGTTGAAATATTTAAGATGTTTAAATTCTCTACCAAATACTTTTTCAAGGACATCTAAAGAAAGTGGACCTTGTAAGTCAATTTTAGCTGTTTCGTAAGAAATGTTTTCGAAATTAACTCCATCTGGAAGATGACTGTCTATCCAGTTGAAATCGCCTTCTTCACAGGCTCCGTTAACAACAAGCATGTAGGAATCTTCAGCAAGGCAGTAGATAATAAGGTCGTCTAGAACTCCGCCTTTTTCGTTTGGCAAAAAACCATAGCGGCATTTACCGGGGGCGAGTGTGTCAAGATTTTGCGTTACCAGTTTATTGAGAGCATCCTTTGCTCCTTTTCCGGAGAGTAAGAATTCGCCCATATGGCTGATATCGAAGACACCTGCTTTTTCGCGGGTATGTTTGTGCTCTATGATAATACCTTGATATTGAACAGGCATTTCAAAACCGGCGAAAGGAACAAGTTTAGCTCCATTTTCACGGTGCCATTCAGTAAGGGGGGTAGTGCGTAAAGATGACAAATTATCCTCCAGTTCAAAACTGATAGTTTATTTAGGCTTGAAACAGCCTATTCTTTTGGGTTGAGATTAAAACATTCCGCTTACAACTGTTCCGTCCTCGTATTTAGTACGACTTTTCCGAATTGATTTAAATTCATCTAGAAGAACGACTAAACGTCCATAATATTTTTTTATTTTAAGACCATATTCAGTAAGGGTATCTTCAGGGCAGGTGATATATGTACGCCTGAGATAAGGGTCATTTAGAACTCTGTCACCTATACTTAGAGTTGTTGCCACAAGTTTGTCAAAATAGTTTACTATTTCAAACTTAAGATCATTCATAATCCCGGTCATTTCTTGAAGCATTTCCAGATAGGAAATTTTTTTACCCCGGAATACTCGGCCCTTAAGATCTTCTAAGATTTTCAGCTTTCTTGCCTGCTGGATGTAACTGTATTTAGACCATACTTCTTGATATAAATCTGACAGATCGTTGAACTGTTCATAATTATCCGGTGTAAGCAGATAACTGTCCAGAACTTTAACAACACCGGAATAGAATTCTTCGGAATAACCGACAATTCTGCGCTGATGTTTGGAAAGCCATGCAAAAAGGAATTTTAAGCGTCGTTCGTGTGTTTCTGTATCCTGAATAAGCTCATTTCGTTTATAAACAATACTGCCTGCATATTCACCGCGTACAATATCGTTTAACAGCAGAGTCATGCTGCTGGCATCTTTAATAATATTGAATTTGGTAGAGCATTCACCGGTTAAAGGGTGAATTACTTCCTGCTTGTAAACAGATAATGCACGATCTTCACGGACGTTTTCCATATTAAATTTGTGCTGGCGGTATCTGACTTTTAGAATAACTACACGTTTTTTGACATCAACAAAAAATCCGCCTTTTTTCAGTTCAGCTAAAGTTTCCTTATTTTCAGGGCTTACTTGCACTAAAGCAATTTTTTCAACACGTGGATAATGCTTTGCTTTCGGATGTGAGAATAAGGATGTTATGGTTCTATCTGATTGTCCAAGTACCCTGACCATAAATCTTTCACCCATCCTGAAAAGGCGGCGGGCGAAAAGCGCTGATGATGTTCTCCGTTCAGAAACAATTGGAAAACCATGAAGTTCCATAAGGAAAGTGTAAACAAAAAGTCTGTTCAACTCATATAAATTATTGCTGCCGGGTTTAAACTTCCTGATTTTGATTCCGAATCGTTTAAGTTCTGTGTCCAAATCGGAGGGCAGAGATCCAAAGATACCTGAAAGATAAAATTTGCCTGTTTCATCTTGTGCCATAACATGCGCACGTTCAATTTCAAGCAGATACGGAAGGATTTTTCCGTAGTTTTCAATAGTAGAAATATCGGAAGAGCCGAACTCATTCAAAAAATCTTTATGTGATCTTTTAGGAAGTCTGCTTTCAAAGGTTTCAATATTGTTTTTTTTAATAAAATTAAAACGCGGGCATGAGTTTGACTCTTTAGAGTCATTTTCAAGAACAGGCTTGTGCAGTATGTCAAATTGAAAAGTTTCGTGGAAGTAATTAATCGGACGCTCAAGCACTACCATGCTGAAACCCGGCAATTTTTTGTATTCGTATAAATCTACTTCAAAAGAAGGGAGCAGTTCGCGTGCATCAACAAGGGGGTAAGAATCGCGTTGTTCAAAATACGGACGCAGGAGACAGTTTTTTATGTGAACATGATCAAGGTAGAGTCTAATCCCATCAAGGGATTTAAGATTATAGAGTTCATCACTGTTAACAGCCGTTTCTTCGGGACTCACTCCCATAAATTTGGAAAAAGCTTCCTGCCACATAAATAAACCCTACAGATATCGAAGGTTTGAAAACTTAATCAGTTCCATTTTTCTAAAAAAAATTATTTGTTAAAAAAGTAAACTATATTAATAACTATTTTATGAGTTAATGAATATATCGAACCGTAAAGAATTACAATGAATTTTTTCTAGATTTTGTATAGAAATTCTGCCTGACAAAAGCATAGCTTATTGACCGCAATGAGTCTTTCAAATAAGACTAGTAAGAATTTGATTTAAAATTAAAATAATGTACTGGAATCTTAATATAAGGGATTGATAGCAGTGAGTTTTGATAAATGTAACAACCAAGAAAAGAAAGATTTTGAGTGTCCATGTACATACGCAGGTTGCCCGAGGCATGGCCGTTGCTGCGACTGCGTGCATTATCATCGTAAGAAAGATCAGTTGCCCGCGTGCTATTTCACTGCCGAGCAAGAAAAAACATATAATAGAAGTATAGACTTTTTTATTGAGTGCAGGGATAAATAGACGATGCCTAGAAATGAAATTTTGATAAATATTCTCAGCATTGTCTGCAATGTATTTGAAGCGCATACTGTTGTATTGTACCTGCCTGACGGACAACACGGTTATGGACTTTCGACATTTTTCAGCCTTGGCGATGATGTAAATCCCATTGGTAGTCCATTGCAGATTAAGAGTCTGTCCGGAATTGTTCTTAACAAAAAAGAGCCTCTTTTTATCAATAACATGGATAAAAAAGGGGCAACCCCGCTCGGTTATTACGGTACAAAGGAAGATGGAAAGATTAAAGCATTCATGGGAACTCCGCTTGATAATGCACTTGGAGTTATCTGTTTAGACAGTAAACGGACATATTCTTTCAGTACCAAGGATTTAAAAATTCTTTCTCAATTCGGTAAAATGATAGCTTCGATACTTACGTGCATCAGTTCTGCCGATGCTGAAGGCAAGAAGAATGAGTATTTTTTGACTTTAAAATTGCTTCATGACCTTCGGAAAAGACAGCCTAAATGGGATGCCTTTTTAAATAATCTTTTAGAAATGACGGTTGCAGCCAGTACTTATTCTCATGCCTTTTTAACGGTTATTGATCAACGAGGAACTTCGTTTTATGTTGAAGGTGAGAATAAACCTATACTCCACAAAGGAGACTCTAAATCAATTGCATTTCCGATAGGAAGTGGTCTTGTCGGTTGGGTGTATAAAAATCAAGAATCTATTTTTATTGATGAAAACAGTCAGGGACAGGCATGCTCAAGATTGCTGGGAGCCAGTGCCGCTACTAAGGAATTTTTAAGTGTAATTTGCCTACCGCTTGTTTTTCAGAAAAAAACACGAGGTGTTTTAGTTCTGGCAAATGAAAGCCCGTTAAAAATTTCTGAAGATCTTAAAGACTTTTTGTTTATGGTTTCTGAATATTTAACGCAATTTCTCGAGAATCTTTTTTTAAAAAGTAAGCTCGTTGAAGCGCGGACAGCTTTGCAGAAGGTAACCCCTGCAAAGAATAACGCTACTATCTTGATAAATGACAATTAATCCCTTCACAGAAGAGGCTATATTATATGTTATGGGCTAGATTTATAAGCTTTTTGGGCAAAGATCTTGCCATGGACCTTGGTACTGCCAATACACTTCTTTATACACCTAAAGACGGTATTGTTTTAAATGAACCGTCTGTTGTTGCACTTGATGCACGTGATGATTCCGTTATTGCGGTAGGAAAGGAAGCAAAAGAGTACCTTGGAAGAACTCCGGATAAAATCAGAGCCATACGTCCTATGAAAGACGGAGTTATTGCTGATTTTGAGGTTACAAAAAAAATGATATCTTTCTTTATCCAGAAAGTTATCAATAAACGTAATCTTATTAAGCCGAAGATCATTATTTGTGTTCCGACAGGAATTACACAGGTTGAAAAGCGGGCGGTTATTGAATCGGGTCAACAGGCCGGAGCGCGTGAAGTCCGCCTCATTGAAGAGCCGATGGCCGCAGCAATCGGTGCCGGACTTAATATTCATGAGCCGGAAGGTAACATGGTTGTTGATATCGGCGGCGGAACAACTGAAGTTGCCGTTATTACCCTTTCATCTATTGCTCACAGTCAGTCCGTGCGAGTTGCTGGTGACGAAATGAATTTAGCTATCATGCGCTACGTTCAGGATGAATTTAAATTACTGATCGGTGAAAATACAGCAGAGCGGGCTAAAATAACTATCGGTTCAGCAATTGAACTTCCTGAAATTCTTACTATGACAATTTCTGGAAGAAATTTAATTGATGGAAAGCCTAAAGCTATTGAAATTACTGATGCTCATGTAAGGGAAGCCATTTCTGATCCTGTTGCTGCCATTGTCACAGCAGTTAAGATTGCTCTTGAAAATACTCAACCTGAACTGGTTAGTGATATTGCTACCAACGGGCTGCTTTTAGCCGGTGGTGGAGCTCTTTTAAAAGGTCTTGATATTTTGATAAATCGTGAAACAACGCTTAAAGTTATTATTGATGATGATCCTCTGACAACGGTTGTCCGCGGTACAGGACTAAGTCTGCAAAAAGATAAAGGTTTTGAAAAAGTTTATATAAATTAATTTTAATCATTCGGCTGTAAATAATGAATTCTATTCTTAAAAAAGCATCATCGGCTGTTCTTGAAGCTGGAGACATTATTAAGGAAGGGTGGAAAAAACCCAAAAATATTAAGCATAAAGGCCGGATTGATCTTGTTACTGAGACCGATTTGGCCGTTGAGCTTTTTCTTAAAGAAGAACTTTCAAAAATACTTCCCGGATCTTCTTTTTTAGCAGAAGAAACCGCCGGAAATGCTAAACTCGGTGACCGGACGTGGATAATTGATCCTATTGATGGAACAACTAATTTTGCTCACGGTCTGCCCATGATAGCAACGTCTGTTGCCTTATGGGTTGATGGTTCTATTGCTCTCGGGATAATTAACCTGCCAATTTTAAATGAACTTTTCACCGCAGTTAAAGGCGGCGGAGCGTTTATGAATGCTGAACCCATTCATGTTTCGGACTGCGTAAGTCTGGAGGATTCGCTTGTCGCAACAGGTTTTCCTTACGCTATTGAAGAGCATGTTGATTTCATTACCAAGGCACTGAGTAAAGTTCTTTTAAGTACTCAGGGCGTGCGTCGACCTGGAGCAGCCGCTCTTGATCTGGCTTATCTGGCATGCGGTAGATATGACGGTTATTATGAAAATGCTTTAAAGCCATGGGATACAGCCTCAGGGTGGTTGCTTGTTGAAGAAGCAGGCGGAACTGTTTCAGATTATAAGAATAACGAGTTTAACCTTTTCTCATCCAGTATTCTTGCAACCAATTCTAAACTTCATGAACCACTTGGTAAAATCTTAAGATCTTGCTTATAGCTTTCACCTATATCGGGCACATTGCATTTTAGCGTGAAAACTATTTCATTTTGTATAACATTTTTATGTCGTTCAGATATACAAGTTTCGGAGCAAGAAGTTCACGACATTCTTTAAGAAGCCACCCCAATTCATTCATAGAGTAGAAGAATCCGGATTCAACTTCGTTTGGATTGGGTGGCGAAACTGTGTTTAATTTATCCAGTATAAATAGTTTGATAAATTCGTATCCAGTTTCAGATGAAGCCTTCAGTTCAGTAAGTTCTTTGATATTAGCGTGTTCTATTCCCAGTTTTGTTTTTAAGACTCTTAAAGCCGCATCTTCAAATGATTCTTTAACATATACATGACCGCTGGCTGAAAGATCCCATCGTCCCGGATAATGTTTTTTTTCTGCACTTCTTTTTTGTAAATAGAGTTTTCCTTTGTTATCATATATAAGAACGATCACTGATCTGTGTTTCAATGACTGTCTATGAACTTCAGTAAGATTCATTCTTGCAAATGGACAATTTTTAATATCGACAACTTCGACATGATTCGGTTTATTTTTCATTTTTTTTAAATTACTGTTTTTTAATAGATTGCGTGTTCTTCCAATTCAACTGAATTGCGTGTAAAAGAATCAAGTCCGTGTTATTTACAAATTTAACCTTCTAGTTCTGTTTTACTGACAGATAGTTTACAATATGAAAAGCACAGAAGTCACTACTTGTGACCAAATGATAATCGAAGTAGGGCTGGAATCAATTGATGAGATTCGGAATCTTGAAAGGGTGTGTTTTGATTACCACTGGACAGAGGAACAGTTTAAACTTGGACTTGAACGACGAGCCTTTTATATACTTGGATATGTATTAGAGGGTCTTCTGGTCGGCTATCTGGCGTATTCAATAGTTCTTGATGAAATGGAGGTACTCAATTTAGGAGTTCATCCAGATTTCAGGAAGCAGGGAATTGCCAGAGGGTTGATGCTGGCTTTGTTAAAACAATGCCGCGATATAGATGTTGTGAAAGGTCTGCTTGATGTCAAAAGATCTAATATTCCTGCTATATCCCTTTATGAAAGTTTAGGTTTTAAGCAGGTTGGAGTTCGCAAAAAATATTATCCGGATACTAATGAAGATGCTCTTCTTTATGATCTGGATATGTAAATTTTGTTTAACTATTTAATATAACATCATAAAATACGGAGTGAGTATGCGCTTCATTAACGAACTCGACATTTCAGGTAAAAAATTACTTATAAGAGTGGATTTTAATGTCCCTCTTGATGGTGAAACTATTACCGATGATAACCGCATTAAAGCCGCAATCCCAACTATTAAATATGCGTTGGATAATGGAGCTGCTGTTATCATAATGGCTCACCTTGGTAAGCCTAAAGGTAAAAAAGTCGCAGAATTAAGCCTTAAACCTGTAGCCAAACGTTTGGCTGAATATCTCGGAATAGATGTTCCTCTTGCGCCGGATTGTATCGGGGCTGAAGTTGAAAAAATGGCTGCAGCTCTTAATCCAGGTCATGTTTTAATGCTTGAAAACTTACGTTTTCATCCTGAAGAAGAAGGTAAAACCCCTGAATCTAGAGGTGATTTCGGTGCAAAGCTGGCAGCCCTTGCAGATGTATATGTGAATGATGCATTCGGGGTAGCTCACAGACCTAACTCCTCAGTTGTTGATGTCCCTTACCATGCAAAAAAATGCTGCGCAGGCTTTTTACTGAAGCTCGAATGGGAAAATCTCGGCGAAGCTCTTAAGAATCCTGAAAAACCTTATATTGCGATTTCCGGCGGTGCAAAAGTTTCGACAAAACTCGGTATTCTTAATAATTTGATCGGTAAAGTTGATCATTTTATTATAGGTGGAGCCATGGCCAACACATTCCTTCTTGCACAAGGTAAGAATGTGGGTAAGTCTCTTGTCGAAGACGGTCTTGTTGATATAGCCCGTGACATTATGACTAAAGCTGCTGCTTCCGGGACAACTCTTCACCTTCCCGAAGATTTTGTCTGGGGTAAAAATATCGAGGAAGCTGCCGGAATTTGTGATGCCGACCATGTTCCAGCTGATGGAATGCTTCTAGATATCGGCCCGGTAAGTACTCAAAAATTTTGTGATGTTATTTCAGAAGCCAAGACAATAGTCTGGAACGGCCCTATGGGACTTTTTGAAAAACCTGCTTTTGCAGAAGGGTCATTAAAAGTTTGTAAAGCTATGGCCGAATCTGATGGTATTACCATCGTTGGAGGGGGAGATACCGATGCAGTTGTTCACAAGGCTGGACTGCAGGACGACTTCACTTTCATATCCACAGGAGGCGGTTCGTTCCTTGAATTCCTAGAAGGAAAAGAACTTCCCGCCTTCAAAGCCTTGAAGGAGAACTTGGATAAATGAAAAAATTAATGGCCGCTAACTGGAAAATGTATAAAACCCGTGCAGAAGCCAAGGCGACTGCTGAGGATTTTATTTCACGAATTGACGGTAAACTGCCAAGTGATAGAGAAGTCTTAATTGCCGCGCCGTTTACGGCTCTTGAAAGCGTCGGTTCTGCTCTAGCCGGCAAAGCCGGATGCCATCTTTGTGCGGAAAATATGTATCCAGCCAAGGAAGGTGCCTTTACCGGAGAAATATCACCGGATATGCTTAAAGACGTTGGTTGCGGATTTGCCCTTGCAGGACATTCTGAACGCAGACATGTGTTAGGGGAGTCCAGTAAATTTGTGGGTGAAAAAGTTGCATTTGGATTGAAAGCCGGACTTTCGATGATTCTTTGCATCGGTGAAACCATCGAAGAAAGAAAAGCTGGAAAAGTTCAGAAGGTAATTGATGAACAGCTTGAAGTTGGATTAGCTGAAATTCCTGCTGATTTTTTACCTGAATCAATTGTAATTGCTTATGAACCTGTGTGGGCTATTGGAACCGGAGAAGTGGCTGGAACGACAGAAATAGTCGAAGCTCATAGTTTTGTACGAAATAAATTAAAAAGTATTTTCCCTGATAAAGCTAATGAAATCAGGATATTGTATGGTGGAAGTGTCAAACCTGCTAACTGCGCCCAAATAATAGCACTTGACAATGTGGACGGAGTATTGGTAGGAGGCGCGAGCTTGGACGGCGAAAGTTTCAGTCAGATTGCTCTGGCATAAAAAACGCCTTAATCCGAGTTTAAAAAAAAGGAAAAAAAAGCTTTGCAAACGCTCGTAATTACTGTACACATTATCGCCTGCGTGTTTCTGATCATCTTTGTTCTTTTACAGAGTGGTAAGGAAGACATGGGGGTAATCTTCGGCGGAGGAAGTGGCTCTGTTTTCGGTAGTACCGGAGCTGGAGGGGTTTTAGTTAAAATAACCTCTTTTCTCGCAGCGATTTTTTTGATTACATCGCTCAGTTATAACTACCTTGCCGGCAACAGAATGTCAGATGATTCTATCATGCTTCAAGGTGACGGAGTTGTGACCCCGATGCCAGAAGTTGACAAGCCAGCGGTTACTTTTGAAAAGACAGAATCTGCTAAGCCTGAAGCTGTTAAAACAGAAGCTGCCAAGACTGAATAGAAAAAATAGTCAGTTTAAAGATCTTTGATAATATAGGTTCAGTTTTTTTTCAGAGCCGAGGTGGTGGAATTGGTAGACACGCTAGCTTGAGGGGCTAGTGGAAGTTAATTCCGTGGGGGTTCGAGTCCCCCCCTCGGCACCATCTGAAAAATTATATTCAGACTAATAAGTCTAAATATTCTGGACAATTATTTGCAAAAACATCTTGCAAATAAATTCAAAACTCGGTAAACCCTCTTTTACCGAAGCGGTTGCAGACATTGCATCCCTCTAAGTCGAATCGCTCTTTGAATAATTCACCTCTTGCCGAGGTGGTGGAATTGGTAGACACGCTAGCTTGAGGGGCTAGTGGAAGTTAATTCCGTGGGGGTTCGAGTCCCCCCCTCGGCACCATGAAGTGCATAAAGCCGCAACTTGTAAGAGTTGCGGCTTTTTTGTGTTGTAGTGTTTTTCGGAAATAAATACGTTTCCTTAATCTTATCCGATAAAGAGTATGGAACAGTGTATAAGCAACTAAAAAAGCCGCAGTTCTTAGGAACTGCGGCTTTAAAATTAATAGTAAACCTTAATAAGTACTTTTTGCTTTAAGAGGAATGTAACTTACTTATATTTCTTAGCTTAAAAACAATCCAACACTCATCAAAAGACAATACAGAACCAATATTGCGGCGGTTTTACCAAGCATACGTATGTAGACTGGACCTGTTTGCGGCAGTCCTATCATTTTGCAGAGCTTTATACCCAGCGGTAAAACAGCCAAAGGCAGAAGCATCCAGAAAGATTTTAAAAGTACGGCCATTATTAGAGTACAGAGTAGGGCGATAGCAAACCAGACCCGGTATTCAAGTGCGGAAAAAACCCGCCCGAAACGAACGGCCAGAGTGCGTTTGTTTGCTTTGATATCTGTTTCAACATCCCGGTGGTTATTCACCACCAGCAGGTTGGTGCTCAATGCTCCGACTGCCGTGCCCGCCAAAAGGACTATGGCATTGAATCCTCCCGCCTGCACCATATAGGTGCAGCCTACTGCAACCCATCCGAAAAAAATCATTACAAAGATTTCGCCAAGACCCAGGTAAGCCAGAGGGAATGGTCCTCCGGTATAGCCGTAGCCCAGCAAAATAGAAAGAATGCCTACGGCCAGCAACCACCATCCGCCAAAGGGAAGAAGCCCGACTCCAACCATGAATGCCAGAAAGAAGATCACGGCGGTCATGAGTTTCATCCTTTTTAATGATATCAAACCGGAGGCAGTCATCCGTTTAGGGCCTTGACGCTCTTCCGTATCCGCACCTTTTATAAAATCATAGTAGTCGTTTGCGAAATTAGTTCCGATCTGAATAAGCAGGGCAAATAACAGGCAGAGCAAAGCCGGTAGCCATTGAAAACTTTCTGCTTGGAATGCCAGTGCGCTGGCAACCAATACCGGGCATATTGCTGCTGGAAGAGTTTTAGGGCGAATAGCAAGAATCCATGAGTACAAGTTGGTTTTCATAGTTTTCGGTATAATTCCTTAAATGATTCAGAACGTGCTCCTCCCAAACAGACCTTTCGATTAAATTTTGGAAACAGACTTGGATTAAACCTGATTGGGAGGGGCGGGAAAAAAAGAAAGAATCTAGGGCTTAATATAAGCAAAACCTTCAGCTTGCCGTTTACACAGCTCAACAACACCTGCTGGAACTATTTCGCAAACGTCTACCATATTTTCAGGTTTATACTTGAGCTTTTTGAGCGAATTATTGCAGATACAAAATTTAACGCCGTTTGAATGAAGCTCTCTCATGCGGGGAAGGAAATTACCGCAAAACTCAGTTCTGAAAAGTCGTACTGAGTCGCCGTTCGCTACTAGCAGAATTTCTGAAGAATCAACTGAAGGATCTTTCAATAAATTTTCCATATTTCCGAGAGCCATATTCAAAACCTGACCGTCATCCCAATCGATGTGAAAAACAACTTTATAATTCACAGCAAACCTCGCATGTAAAAGTATTTAATTTGTAAAAAGAACAATTATTCATAGACATCAGCTGGTCGTACTAATACAATTTTGACGCTTGCCTGTATATAATTTTATCCAAGGAGACAAGAATGAGTGATGTTAAAAAAAGTGTAGATTATATTTTTCATGGACTTGATGCACTTGATATCCTGCTTTGTTCCAAAGAAGCCGAAAATCTTAATGTACGTAATATTGTCGGTCTTCTGCACCCGCTTATTGAAGACGCTAAAAGGCGTGCTCACACAGAAGTTACCGCAAGAAGTTCAAGTAAAGATAACGATTAACAATTATTAGTTTATAAGGATTTTCAGGATATGGACTTAAAATCTCTTGTTTTAACACAGCTGTCCCCTTTGGTAGAGTTGTATAAGCATTTTCACTCAAATCCAGAACTTTCCGGACAGGAAAATAATACTTCGCGTGTGCTTGGTGATCAACTTGAGACTTGCGGGATTAAAGTTGTCCGTAATATCGGTGGATTAGGAATTGTCGGAATTCTTGAAAATGGAGAAGGGCCGACAATTATGATTCGTGCAGATATGGATGCACTGCCGATTATTGAAAATTCAGAAGCTGATTATGCCAGTTCTGTTACAGTACAGGATAGTTCCGGTAATTCTGTAGGGGTTATGCATGCATGCGGTCATGATTTACATATGACTGCTCTTGTAGGAACCGCAAAAACTTTATCAAAACTGAAAGAGAATTGGAGTGGTAAGGTTCTGTTTGTTGGTCAGCCTGCTGAGGAGCCGATGTCCGGAGCAAAAGCCATGATTGAAGACGGCTTATTTAAAAGATTTGGACGTCCGGATTATTGTATTGCTACACATGTTTATCCTAAACTTCATGCCGGATCAATTGCTGTTAAACCTGGTCCGATAATGGCCGGGGTTTTTCAACTGAAAATAGTAGTTCGCGGCGTAGGCGGGCATGGCGCTTTTCCGCATGAAACTCGTGATCCAGTTGTGCTTGCTGCCAGAATAATTTCTTCTCTTCAAACAATAGTAAGCAGGGAACTCAGTCCTCTCAGTCCGGCTGTAGTTACAGTTGGTTCGATCCACGGCGGGACCAGAGCTAATATTATTCCTGAAGAAGTTGTTATGGAATTGACCTCAAGATTTTTTGATGCGGAAAGCCGTAATCGTATCATGAACGCGATTAAACGTATCTGTCGCAATGAAGCATTGGCTATGAATGTTCCTGAAAATCTTTTGCCGATTATCACTTTGAAAGATGGTGATGAACTACCTGCTACTATCAACGACGCTAATCTCTACGCAATAGTTAAGGATGCCGTAATAGAGCATTTGGGCGCAGATCATTTTGTTGAGTCAGCTATGGTCATGGGTAGCGAAGATTTCGCGCTCTACAGAAATTCAGATGGGGTTGAAATTCCCAGTTGTCTGTTTTTTACAGGAGCAACCAGCCATTCAGATATGGAATTATTTGAAACAGAATCAATTGATCCGCCCAGCATTCATAATAGTAAATTTCTTCCACCACCTGAAGAAACTATTGCTACCGCTGTTACAACATTGGCAGCTACAGCATTAAAATTATTAGATCTGCATAAATAATTAATAAATTTAATTTTAAAATTTTAGACAGATATTAAAAATAGAAACGGTGAGTTCTGTTTATAAAAAAGGCTGTGAGATTAACCTCACAGCCTTTTGATTTAATGATAAATTCTCAGCAGATTTCAATTTTAATCAACTCTATAGTGGCAGCCTATACTTTCTTTGTTTTTTACCGCTGCTGCGGTGACAGAAAGCGCGGCCTGGCAGCCATGGAATAAATCAACAATCGGACGACTGACAGGGGTCCTTTTGTAAAAGGATCTCAAGTCTCTGTTAAGATTTTGCAGGTCGTACATTGCGCGGCTTAGACGTGCTGTTGATCTTGTTATTCCGACATAATTCCACATGATACTCCGAATTAACATCCAGTCCTGAGCAATCAAAGCCGGATCTTCATTTTCATTTGTACCGGAATTTTCCCAGTCCGGGATTGCATTCATCAATTTTTTGCTGATAGATGTTTTGCTTGAAACCTTTGCGCCTATATCTTTACCAGCTTCAAAACCCCAGAACATTCCTTCGAGCAGTGATGTTGATGCAAGCCTGTTTCCACCGTGCAGTCCTGTGCAGGAACATTCTCCGACTGCGTATAATCTGTCTAAGGTTGTTCTTCCTTTTTCGTCTACAAGAACACCCCCGCAGAAGTAGTGGGCAGCTGGAACAACGGGAATAGGTGACTTGGTAATATCAGTACCAGCTTCAGCGCAAGTTCCGTAAATTGTAGGAAATCTCTCTTTTAAATCATGCTTAACAAAGTTTGCAGCATCAAGATAAACGCATTCTTCTCCGGTTCTGAGCATTTCTTCCTGAATTGAACGGGTTACGATGTCACGCGGTGCAAGGTCTGCTCTAGGATCATAGCGCGGCATAAATGCCTCACCATAACAGTTGACCAGTTTGGCTCCCTCGCCGCGGACTGCTTCAGAGATCAAAAATCTACGGCTCGCTCTTGAGCGTGTGCCCTGATAAAAGGCTGTTGGATGAAATTGAACCATTTCTGAATTTATTACTCTGACTTTTGCGCGGGTAGCCATTGCTACACCGGACCCTATTGAACCGGTAGAGTTAGTCGTATGTAAAAAGATCTGACCGAGACCGCCTGTTGCTAATATGGTATAATCGGCCAGTATTGTTTCTACTGCATCTATCGCTTCATTATAAACATACGCTCCAAGGCATTTATTGCTTAGGCAATATTTAAAATCTGTTTGTCTTGCATGGTGATGGTTGGTCAAAAGGTCAACAGCAGTTCGCTGAGTGCAGATAGTAATATTAGGAGTGTTTTCTACCGCTTTTGCAAGGACTTCCATTATAGAATATCCAGTATGATCAGCGCAGTAGAGTATGCGCGGGACAGCGTGACCACCTTCACGCGTCAGGCTGTATTCACCATCACTGTGAGCAAAAGGCACAGGATATTTATCCATAAGCAGATGCTTCAAAGCTTCCGGAGCATTTTTTGTCAAGGTACGGATTGCTTTGATGTTATTATAGTTCCAGCCTGCGGTCAGAATGTCTTTTTCAAGAACTTTAGGAGAATCGCCGGGACCGGTATATACAATACCTCCTTGCGCGAGTCTTGTGTTACCGGTGAAAAGGTCTTCACCCTGAGTTAACAGTGTAACTTCGATACCTTTTTCCGCTAGAGTTAAAGCTGATATGCAACCGGATATTCCTGCTCCGATAATTAAAACATCAGTTTTCATACGGTTATCTTGCATTCGATTTATCTCGATTGACGGTTGCCATGATGGTTTCCGGCTAAAGGTTAATTAATTTGAATCACGCGCAGACCTTAAGCATCCTTTCAAGGGCAACTTTGGCAGGAATTCTGATGTCGTCTGAAACGTCTTCAAATTTTGCAGTCTCAATATTCTTGAGAAGTTCGGCAAGTTTCTGTTCAGTAATTTTGGCCATATTACTGCAAAAACTCACACTTAAAGGAATGATGTTTTTGTCATGAAACCGTTTAGCCAATCTGTTTACCAAATTGGTTTCAGTTCCGACAATTATAGTTGAACCGAGTGGAGCTTCGGTTACATACTTTATGAGATAGGAGGTCGAACCGTTACCGTCGGCCGCCTTAACCAGTTCCGGAGGACATTCAGGATGCACAATAACTTTTGCGCCCGGATGTTCCTGACGAAGTTTTTCAATTTGAGAAAGTTTAAATCTTTGGTGGATTGCACAGAGACCCGGCCATATTAAAAGCTGCTTATCCATAGTCTCTTTAGTATCAAAATTTGCGCCTTTATTCCGAATATCTAAAATTAATCTTTTTTCCTCTGGAATGCCAAGTTTGTCCGCTGTATTCAGGGCAAGATTTTTATCAGGAAGAAAAAGAACCCCGTCACCTCTTTCAAGTGCCCATTTCAGCATTTTTTCGGCATTTGCAGAGGTGCAGACCGATCCGCCATGTTTACCGCAAACGGCTTTTACGGCTGCGGGAGTGTTAACATAAGCAAGCGGAATAATCTTCCGTCCGGTTTCGTTAAGTATTTTGGATAAAACAGTGTCGACCAGTTCCGCGGGGGCCATATTCGCCATTACGCATCCCGCTGAAGAGTCCGGTATGTATACTTTTTGATTATCTTTACGGACTATGGCCGCAGATTCAGCCATGAAATGTACACCGCAAAAAACAATGTATTCGGCATCAAGTTTTTCAATCTGTCTAGCCAGCTCAAGTGAATCACCTTTTAGATCAGTGTGTCTGATTATTTCATCAGCCTGATAATGATGCCCGAGAATTGCCAGATTTTTTCCGAACTTCGCCCTTAAATCGCTGATAGTTTTGGAATACATTATATAAGCCTTAGATTGAATATATTTGCATGCTCATGTCTGAACATTTTGCAGAATGCGTGATTCTTCCAACAGAAATATAGTCCGGTCCAGCTTCCGCCAGATGCGCAATTGTTTCAAGAGTTACATTTCCACTTATTTCAGTTTCAATAGAATCCGGAATAGTTTCTATGGCAGCTTTTGCTTCATCAAAAGTCATATTATCAAGCATGATACGCTCAACATTGCAAGATACAGCTTCATCAACTTCCTGCTGCGTGCGGCATTCAACTTCAATTGGAGGGCATGGTTCATATTTACGGCGGAGTTTTTCAACTGCAAGCGTGATGGAACCGGCTCTATCTATATGATTGTCTTTCAGCATCAACATTTCAACAAGATTTAAACGATGATTTTTCGCGCCGCCAATCAGAACCGCATATTTCTCAGGATAGCGAAGACCAGGAATAGTTTTTCTTGTGTCCAGCAAAATTGTTTCACAATGGTCAAGCGCCTGAACATATTTATTGGTAAGAGTCGCAATCCCGGATAGGTGGGAAACAAAATTAAGAATGACTCTTTCGGCTTTGAGGAGTAGAGCAGCAGGACCTTGGATAGCCGCAATCATTGTTCCGGCAGAGACTCTATCTCCCTCATCAACATTTAAATGAACTTTGCAGACTTTTTCTTTGTCCGTGAATTCAAGTATGAGAGGTATGAGCGGAAGTCCGGCAACAATTGTTTCTTCTTTCGCAATGATCTGAGCATTCGCCAGATCTTCAGGTTCAAATAACCCCTGTGAAGTCAGATCCGGTCCATCTTCACTAAGTGCTATTCTAATTGTTGCTAAAAGGAAGAGTTTTGCTTCAGCCTGAAAAAATGTATCAAATGTATTATCAGTCATATTTTACCTGTAAAGATTTTATAACATAAGGTTTAAGAACGATTAGCACTTTTTTGGTATCTGTTTTTTCTCGTAGACACAAGAGCTGGGAAGTTTTTCACAAGGTGTTATTTTAAAAGTACATACTTAGATATTTTGACCTTTGGGTGTATTTAAGATAGTTGGAGCGCAATGCGAAAGGAAAAAGGAATACCTGAACACCTCAGGAAATGGCAGGAACACGGCAAAGGACTCGGCGGTGAAGTAGACCAACGGGTTATAGATGCAATGCATCCTGCGGATGCTGCTGACCATATCGAAGAATTAGGGCTGGAAGAACAGGTCAAGTTCATTAAACAGCTTCCAATTCGCGATGCCGCTGACTCTATTGCTGAGATGGAAAGATATGATCAGCGTGAATTGATCGAAAGGCTTAACATCGGTATGTCTGCGCGTATTTTGGAGTATATGTCTCCAGATGATGCGGCAGATATTCTTGAAGAGCTCGATGATGATTTACGTGAAAGTTTGTTGCGTCAAATAAAAGCAGAAGACAGAGAAGAAATTTCAACGCTGCTTACTTTTGACCCTGATACCGCCGGTGGTGTTATGAACACTGAGGTGGCAATTCTTCTTGAAGATCTTACTGTCGATCAGGCAATTACCTCTATCAGGGCGGAAGTTGAAGATAAAAGTATTCCTTATTATGCATACCTTGTTGACCGAAGAAATCATCTGACCGGAGCAGTTTCCTTACGTGATCTTCTTGTTGCCCGTCCCGGTAAAAAAATTAAAGAACTTATTCATAATCAGCATTTAATTTCGGTTACTTATGAAGTTGATAAGGAAGAAGTTGCCAGACTTATAGGGCATTATAATTTTCTTGCAATGCCTGTTACAGATTTTGACCATAGATTACTTGGCGTTGTTACTGTTGATGATGTTATTGACATTCTCAATGAAGAAGCCAGTGAAGACATGCAGTCAATGGTTGGTGCCGGTACTGATGAAACTATTGATTCACCATGGGCTTATTCGGTTAAAAAACGTCTTCCTTGGCTTGTTTTAAACGTTGCAAACTCGGCTATTTCTGCTTGGGTTGTGCATCTGTTTGAAGGAAATATTGCAAAAATGGCTATTTTGGCTGTTTTGATGCCGATTGTTGCAAATCAGGCAGGTAATACAGGGCAGCAGGCTCTTGCTGTTATGATAAGGCAATTTGCAACCGAAAAATTTGATCGTGTAAAATCTTGGACCGCAGTTTTCCGTGAACTTAAAATCGGCCTTGTGAATGGTTTCTGCGTCGCTTTGCTGGTTCTTTTTGCAGTTTACATGTTTACGCAAAATGCACCACTTGCAATGGTAATGTCCGGGGCATTGTTTCTTGATATGATAATAGGAGCGGTCGTCGGTGGAGCTATCCCGATCATTCTTAAAGAATTCGGCCGCGATCCTGCGCAGGCGTCTTCGATATTTCTTACGACAATTACCGACAGTTTAGGCTTTTTTTCATTACTCGGTCTAGCCGGTATCTTTTTACTCTAAACCACCCATATTTTTTAATAAGCTTAAATGAAAAGCCCCTCTACCTGATGGAAGAGGGGCTTTAAAATTTAATCCGGTATAAACGGGATTATACGAGTTGAGCCA
The DNA here is from genome assembly GCF_900177375.1 of Desulfovibrio gilichinskyi. Lineage (NCBI taxonomy): Bacteria > Pseudomonadati > Thermodesulfobacteriota > Desulfovibrionia > Desulfovibrionales > Desulfovibrionaceae > Maridesulfovibrio > Maridesulfovibrio gilichinskyi. The sequence continues at coordinate 665,555 of NZ_FWZU01000001.1, forward strand.
TAAGAGTTTCTTTAATAGAATCAATAGAACCTTCGCCGTTGAGTTCAATATATTTGAAGCCGGCTTTAGGTGCGAGGTCTTTATAGAAGTATGCAGCTGCAATAGTTCCGGTCTTTTCATCATAGTAGATGTCATGACGTTTGTTGATAGCATCAGCATCCTGGTCATCAGCGCGTTCGGTAAGAGCACCGCCGCATACGCGACATTTGTCTCCATCAGGTTTGATAGCGTCGATGAATTTGTTGTTAGGATGGTTAGGATCATTTGCACAAAGGCGGCGACCCATGATGCGGTTTTTAGCAACTTCACGAGGAAGAAGAATTTCGATAACGTAATCAAGTTTTACGCCGTCTTTTTCCAGAGCTTCCCAAAGTTTCTGAGCCTGCACGATAGAACGGGGGAAGCCGTCAAGCAACCAGCCGTTTTCATCAGAAGACTGAAGAACGTCAAGAACCATAGGAATAGTGATATCATCAGGTACGAGCTCACCCTTTTCAATGAATGCCTTAGCTTTCATTCCAAGTTCAGTTCCGCCACCGATATGTTTACGGAAGATAGCTCCGGATTCGATATGATCAAGGTTAAATTTCTTTTTAGCAAGCGCACCCTGAGTTCCTTTACCACTACCGTTAGGTCCAAAAATAAGAATATTCATTGTAGTCCTCCTAATGAATTAGTAACAAATTTCACAAGGTTTAAACCCTGCCGCTTACACTGTCAATATCTCTTAAGAATTTTGAACAGTATACCTTGTTTTGTTATGGTAGCAGTTTTCCCAGCGGGGAATTGGAAGACGGATCCTGTTTTTCGAGCGGAGTATGCATTCTCAAGAAGATTTATGGTATCGGCGAGGGCATGTCCTTTGCCGAGCATTTCAATAATTTTCTTAAAAAGTCGACATCTTACGGCAGAGTGGCTTTTATTGAGCAACGAACTGGGAGCTAATATTTCGCCGGATTCAGATCTTTCCAGTTTATTTAAGCACTTCGATATTTCATGGTTCCAGTAATCCATATCTTGATCAGCCTGATTTTTCAGACGTGAAACAGTGGTTCCGAAATTAGGATTTTCTTCCATCAGTAACGGAATAATCCGGTTACGGACGCGGTTTCTGGTCCATGCGTTTGAAGAATTGCTTTTATCTTCCCGCCACGTGCAGTCAATGCTTTCCAGCAGATCTTTAAGTTGCTGTTTCTCAGTTGTAAGCAGAGGTCGAAGGAGTTTTCGATCAGGATCATAGGCATCCATCCCGCCGAGCGCAGGCCAGCCTGCACCGCGGATAAGACGCATTATCACGTCTTCACCAAGATCCCCGAGGTGATGTGCGAGTAGTAGGAATGATGTATCAAATTTCTTCATGCATTGGTTGAAGAAATCGTACCGCAGAATTCTGCCGGCTTCCTCAAGTCCCATTGAATTTTTGCTGGCATAGTCACTTACATTTTCAGACTTACATGCGCATGGAACGTCGATATCTAAGCATAAATTTTCGACAAACTCTCTATCCTTATGAGATTCATCCCGAAGATTATGATCCACATGCGCGCAAAAAACCCTGCCACCGCATTTTCGGGTTAGCAGGGTTGAGATGATCAGAAGAGCTGTAGAGTCTATTCCGCCTGAAACAGCTACAAGCAGTTTTTTTGATGCAAAGTTTGTGTTTGATTTCAGATTACCAAACTTTTCAATATCAAGGCATAATCTTGCATGCACAGAATCAAGTTCTTGAATTGATACAGGTAGTTTTATCATTATTAAGAACTCATATAAAATTGTCTGCCTTGATCGGATGAGAAATCATAATTATAAAGAAACTTCGAGATCATTGATGAAATTATCAAGATAATCGAGCATATGGTTACGCTGCTCTGGTGTAGCATAACAAACGCAGGAACACCGCAGCTTATTCCGTGCACGAACAAGAAGCTCAAGTTTAAGTTCGTTCTCAAGTACTTCTAATGCCATGAAGTAGGGACCGCACTCTCCAAGGTGTTCTTTCTGTTCATCCTGCAAAAGGCTGTCAGGTACCGGAATATAGAAAATTCCGTCCAGTCCGCCTGTAAATTCAAGTTCTTTAAGAGCGTCAGTTATTTTTTTAAGATCTTCTTCATATATGTCTTCAAGCAGGTAATTTCTCATTTGTGATCTTCCTAAAATTTAATCTTTTGATTTCTTGCGTTTACAGTGAGCATCAGGTGGAATTGTATCATTATCAAGATTAAACATGCGCCGTGCTAAATCAATAAATCTTTCAGCCGCGCCTTCTTCTTCTGTTCTGCGTTTTAAAAATATAACAGGTTCATGAACAAGTTTTTTGCCGATTGAAAGGGCCATGGTTTCAATCGCATCACGTGTTTCGTCATCTATATTTCCAAGTCTTTTTAAAGTCTTGGCTAATTCTTTTCTGGCTACATTTTCACTGCGATCGAAGAGATCAACAATGGTTGGTTGCAGATCAAGAGAATTCAGCCAGTTGCCGAAAGAGAGCGTTTCCGATTCAACAATGGAGCTTGCTTTGACTGCTTCATCTTCACGCTGAGACATGTTTTCTTCAACAACATCTTTAAGATCATCAATATCGTAAAGATAAACGTTGTCGAGGCCATTAACATCAGGATCTATGTCACGCGGAACGGCAATATCAATAAAGAACATAGGTTTAGACTTACGTTTTTTGATTACCGCTTTCATGTCCTTAGCTTTAATGACAGCATACGGGGCTCCTGTGGAACTTATGATGATGTCAGTATCGCTTAGACAGTCGTAAAGATTTTCAAACGGCACAGCTTCACCGTTCATAGTTTCTGCAAGTTCTTCAGCTCTGGCAAAGGTTCTATTGGTGATGCGGATCTTTTCGACACCGCTTTTAAGCAGGTGAGTTGCAGCTAATTCTGCCATTTCGCCAGCTCCGATAAGCATGGCTTTTTGTCCTTTGAGTTCGCCGAAAATCTTCTTGGCAAGTTCAACCGCTGCGTAACTTATTGATACTGCGCTTGAAGCAATTGATGTTTCTGTGCGTACTCTTTTAGCCACAAAAAAAGACTTATGCAGGAGTCTGTTGATTATGACTCTGGCGGCTCCGGCTTCAACAGCTTTTCGATATGATTTTTTAAGCTGTCCGAGAATTTGCGGTTCGCCGACGATCATTGAATCAAGACTGCTGGCAACTCTGAACAGGTGATTAACTGCTTTTAAATTTTTATAACAATATGTGTTTGGTTCGAGGTCAATTTTTGAACCGCAGCATTTGTCAGCCCAGTATGCGAGGATTTCATTTTCAGTGAATTCTTCTGAACATACGACAAGGATTTCAACTCTATTACAAGTGGAAAGAGCCATGACCTCGCGAATTCCCATATCAAGGAGTCCATTTTCAAACTCATCAATATTGGTCAGTGCGTAGCGTTCACGGACATCAACACCTGCAGATTTGTGGTTGAGCCCAATAAGGTAAATATTTTGGTCCATAAAAATTAGACTTTAAAGCTATGGTGAGTAGGTACAAAAAAGTTGATGCCCCACAATGAGATCATGGTGATGAGGAAAACTATTATCACCAGAATTGCCGGTTTTCGACCTCTCCAACCAGCGACTAAACGCTGATGAAAGAGAATTGCAAATAAAAACCAGACCACTATCGTTACTACTTCCTTCGGGTCCCACGAAAAAGTCTTATTGAAGGTTTTGCTGGCCCAGAGGAATCCTGCGGCAAGTCCCAGTGTATAAAGAGGAAATCCTACCATGATGGACCAGTGATTTACTCTGTCAAAGGTATTAAGAGAAGGCATTTCTTTACCTAAATTGGAAAGATTCGCTTTCGTTTTAATTTTATTATTTAAGTAAAGGAAGGCAACACCTGCTCCTGCAGCCATTGCCATCAAAGCAATACTCAAAAAGATGGTTCCGATATGGAGACCGATAAAGAGGCCTACAAGGTGAGCCGGTAGCTGCTGAACTTTTAAACTTTGCGTCGCAAGGGAAGCGATAAAAAGCAAAAGAGCCAGCGGAGAGGCCGTTAAGGCAAAAAAAGTATTTCTGACTTTCCACCACAGGGCAAAGTAGACAAGAATGAAACTCCACCCAAGCAGGCTTAAATAAAAGAAACCGTCTGTAAAAACAGTAAATTTATAAAGTGTCACTGCAAGCAGCAGGTCGACCGAATGCAGTGCAAAACCTCCGATAGCGCAGAGGTTGCCCAGCTTTCCCATGATCTTATTATTCTTCAGGGTACCTCCGATAAAGAAGATCATTCCCATCAAATATAAGGCGATGATTAAATATTGGAAAAACTCAAATAAAGTCATCAGTTAACTCCGGAATGTGTGAAACAAGTTCATCCGGCAGGATTTCAGCCAATAATTCATTAACACGGCTTAAATTTCCTGCTTCCAGTTCATCTAAAATCGGAGACGCAACAAGATGTCTGAACAAAGCCGTGTTTTGGCTTGTTTCCTCGCCAAGGTCAAGGACCATAGGTCGTAATCTTCCCATTAAAGTAAGAAATTTTGCGTAGTGATCACCGAAAATACCTTGTAGATCACTGCGTATTTTTTTTGTAAATGCAGGGCTGTTGCCACCTGTAGATACAGCAAGAGTAAGATCTCCCTGCCTTATTACCGATGGAACGATAAAGTTGCTACCTTCAGGGTAGTCCGCAATATTACACAGAATTTTTTTTTGCAGACAAAGATCCGCAATCATCTTGTTTACACCTGCATTGCTGGTGCAGGCGAATACCATAAACATTTCATCTAAATCAGAAGGATCAAATGCACGTTTTTCTATGAAAACACGAGGATCTTCCCCAATGCGCAGCATTTCAGGAGAAGGGTCGCAAGTGTCAACAACTCTGATTTCATCTGGATTACACTGCAAAAGAGATTTAAGCTTGCGAAGCCCGACTTCTCCTGCACCGATAAGCAGACATTTCTGATTTTCCACTTTAAGTAAAATAGGGTAGTACGTCATAGAGCTTGGGTATAGCAAAATGGAGCCCTCATTGTAAAATGACAAAGCACAGATAAACATATATATTTTTAGGCGGAATAATTCTGAAACAAATGGAAATTTTTATGAAACGAGCACTCGTTGTACAACTTACAAGGTTTGGTGACCTTGTCCAGACCAAGCGGCTTATCCTTACACTAACGCGTCGTGGATTTGAAGTTCATCTCTGTGTCGACCGTTCGCTTAAAGATCTGGCTGAAATCATTTATCCTGATTGTGTCGTCCATGCTCTGATTGCGCACGGTACCGGGGTTAATGATAATGGTATATCCTCGACTTTTACAGTTAACTACAAAATTTTTCAGGTTCTTGAAAATATTAATTTTGATCAGATTTACAATTTAAATTTTTCATCGATGAACTACGCGCTGTCTTCGCTTTTTGATTCTAAAAAAGTAGTGGGACATAAAATGATTAATGGACAGACTGTTAAGGATCCTTGGTTTGACCTGGCATTTCGCTTTGCAACGGAAAGACGTAGTAACATAAATATCGTAGATTACTGGGCTGCACTAAGTCCTGAAATGATTCCGGCTTCAGATGTTAACCCGGTTGCTATTCCCGGAAACGGCGGAATAGGGGTAGTAATGGCTGGACGTGAATCACGTCGCTCACTTCCGTTTGATGTTTTTGCTCCGCTGATTTTAGCTGCAAGGTCGGCTAATAAAAATAAAAAGATATTTTTACTAGGTGGTTCCTCAGAAAAAAAAGCCGGCGAAAAACTTCTTAGTAAACTCCCTCCATCTATAATTAAAGATACCGTTAATCTTATAGGTAAAACAGATTGGAAAGAACTTGTAGAATCTGTTTCAAATCTTGATTTGTTAATGACACCGGATACCGGAACCATGCACTTGGCAGCACATTTAGGAACCCCGGTTTTAGGTTTCTTCCTTTCCTCTGCATGGTGCAGTGAAACTGGACCTTATGGAAAAGGGCATACCGTAATTCAGGCTGATTTTGATTGCTCTCCGTGTGTTGAATCTCAGCCTTGCTATAATGATTTAAAATGTCTTGGGCCATTTAATAACTCAAACTTGGCGAGATTTATTGTTACACGTAAAGCAGAGCATTTACCGCACGGGTTGTCTGTTTTTGAATCTGAGTGTGATTTTTTAGGAACTAATTACGTTTTAAAAGCAGGGCAAGACATCGGTTCCAAACGTCGTGATAGAATACGGCAGTTTATTGGTTGTCATCTTGGTATACTTGATCTCGGTGAACATGGACCTTTTCCTGAACTGGCGGAAAAGTTTTATAAAGAAAAAGACTGGGTAACAGGATCGAGGTTAGTATGTTGAAAGAAAAAATTATGAATTCAAAAAAAGTATTGAGAATATTGGTTGTGCTGCCGCTTTATGGTGGATCTTTGCCGGTTGGAAGGTTTTGCGTCGCCGCGCTTAAAGAGATGGGGCATCTCGTCGAAACTTTTGAAGCCCCTGAATTCTACGATGCCTACAATGCTCTTGATAACCTCAAAGTCACTTCTGACAGGCATCAATACTTACAGAACAGTTTTCTGCAAGTGTTGTCACAAGCCGTTTTGGCCAAGACTGAAACATTTGAGCCGGACATGGTGCTTTCCATGGCCCAGGCTCCGCTTACCCATCAGGCTCTTAAAAGGCTTCGCCGCGATAACGTTTTAACGGCCATGTGGTTTGTTGAAGACTTCAGACTTTTTACTTATTGGCAGAGTTTCGCGCCGCTTTATGATATTTTTGCAGTGATTCAGAAAGATCATTTTTTTGATAAACTTAAGGATATAGGAGTTGAAAACACTCTTTATCTCCCTTTGGCGGCGCATCCTGAATTTCACAGGCCGCTTGATATTAATTCAATTGATACACGTAAGTATGGCTCTGATGTCTCGTTCATGGGGGCTGGGTACCCTAACAGGCGTATGGCTTTTAGAACTCTTATCCACCACGGCCTCAAAATTTGGGGTTCTGAATGGGAAGGAGATCACGTCCTTGATAAGTATATTCAGCTTGGCGGCCGTAGAGTGTCGTCAGAGGAATGCGTAAAAATATTCAATGCGACAAAGATTAATTTAAACCTTCACTCTTCTATCAATGTGGATAATATTGTCAGTGATGGAGATTTTATCAACCCACGAACTTTTGAGATTGCCGCTTGCGGAGCCTTTCAATTAGTGGATCGTCGAAAGCTTATGCCTGAAGCTTTCAAGGATGGCGAACTCGCCTATTTTGATAATCTTAAGGATCTTGATGATAAAATCAGCTATTTTCTGGATCATCCGGAAGAAAGAAAGTCTTATGCTGAAAAAGGGCGCAAAAGGGTTCTTGCTGATCATACGTACGTAATCCGAATGCAGACACTGATTAATTTCGCTACGGAAAAAATTTTAGGATGGCCGAAAGAAAGAGAGTCTGATACATTTTTTGGACAGGATTTCCCTGAGGATATAAAAAATAATGTGATACAACTGATAGAGAAGTTAGGATTGCCCCTAAGCGTTAATTTTGAAGATCTTGTCAGTGCAGTTCGAATGCAGCATGGTGAATTAAGTCCTCTTGATACGGCAATTTTATTCTTGGACGAATGGAAAAAAACATACAAAAGATAAGCATTATGTTTTTTTATAATATAACAATTATTCAATTAATGCTCTTATTTTGTAATTAAATTTTAGAGAGACAAATTTATGGCGGCACTTTTTTCAAATAGAGGCTTTAGTGGCGGAATTAAAATTTCCATGCTGGAGTTTACTCAATTAAGAGATATTATTTATGAATTATTCGGTATTTTCCTGAACGATAACAGAAAATATCTTGTGGAAAACAGATTTTCCGCTCGCATAAATGAGTTAAATTTAAAAAGCTTTAAAGAATACATTGATTATATAAAATATGATAAAAACCGGGTAGTTGAATTAAATAAACTTGCTGACCTCATTACAACAAATGAAACAAGTTTTTTCAGAGATAACCCGCAGCTTAAAGTTTTTACAAATGATTCATTGATGGAAATTCTTGATGCCAAACGTAAGTCAGGGCGTTTGGAACTCAAGATTTGGTCCGCAGGATGCTCATCAGGTGAAGAACCCTACACATTATCAATGATTCTACATGAAGTGCTGAAAACAGAGCTTCCTAAATGGCGTATTCAAATTACTGCCACGGATATTTCATCTTCTGTAATCGAAAAAGCTAAAAAAGGTGAATATACAAAATATGCGTTGAAAACGACAGAAGCTGCTATTACAAAAAAGTATTTTACAGAAAGTGAAGAAGGAGTTTATCAGATCAGCCCTGAAATCAAACGTCTGGTAAGGTTTGATAAGATCAATCTGAATGATCTTACCGCGCTAAAAAAAGTGCCTAAATCTGATATTATTTTTTGCAGAAATGTGATAATATATTTTGATAAAGAAATGAAAAAAAGAGTACTTAGAGCTTTTTACGACAATTTAATAGAAAGTGGACATTTATATGTCGGCCACTCTGAGTCTTTACATACGATAACAAATACCTTTAAAGCCAAACATCACACGGGTGCTATCTCTTACAGAAAGGTATAAAATCTGGCTTTAACTTTATTTTATGAGGTGTTGCGATGCGTACTGTAGGCATTGATGATCTTGAACCGGGCATGATTTTAGCTAGAGACTTACTTCAATCAGGGAGATTGCTGCTTCCGAAAGGTTCAGTAATAACAAACAGTAATATAACTTTTTTTCAGCGGCAGGGTATAGGAAAAATTACTGTTTACAGTTCCCCTAAATCTGAACCTGATGAAGAAACTCTCAAAAAATCATTCGGATATGTTCGTGATTACTTTATGTTTGTAAACCATGATCATCCTGCGATGATTAAGATGTTTGATATAGCCGTTTACAGAACTGCCATAAAACTTATGGAAGGGTGGACTCTTCCTACGTATGAAGAGCAAACTGTTTCAGAACTTGATGACATGCGAGATCTTTTCTTCCGTGATGAAGGTAAAGTTGAAGATGTTGTTGATGCTGAAATTAAAATTGCTTCTTTTCCGGATATTTTCTTTAAAGTAAAAAAAGTTGTTGATAATCCGAAAGCTTCTGCTCAAGAGATTGCAGCTGTTGTCGGGCTTGATGTAGGTATTTCCACTCAGCTGTTGAAACTCGTAAATAGTCCTCTTTATGGATTCCCTTCCGAGGTCAACTCACTTGTACGCGCTGTTACTCTTGTCGGCAGCAGAGAGCTTTGCACTCTTGCTTTGGGGCTTTCAACTATAAGTTATTTTAAAGACATTCCGCCTGAACTTATTGATATGCGAACATTTTGGATGCATTCATTAACTTGCGGAGTTTTTTCTAAAATTATTGCTGAAAAGGTGAAAGGAGTTATTCCTGAAGTAATGTTTACCGCCGGATTACTGCATGATGTCGGTAAACTTATCATTTTTAAAAAAATGCCGTGCAGCTCTATTCAGGCAATGCTTTCTGCTCGTGAAAATTTTATTCCACTTGTTGAAGCAGAAGATATGACTTTGGGATTTAACCATACTCAAGTAGCAAAAGACATGCTGAGAAAATGGAATTTTCCTACAGAATTAACTGAAATTATTAGTAATCATCATTATCCGCACACGGAGGAGTATAAACTTCAGGCAACAATTCTTCAAGTTGCGGATAATTTAGCGAATGCTATCGGTATTTCTGACGGCGGAATGTATGTGCTTCCCGGGATTGAAGACGGAGCATGGGAATTGCTCGGAATTGACGCGGAAAGCCTGACAGGTATTGTTGAAGATTACGACCTCCAGATTGAGGAACTTTTCCAAGCTTTTTTTTGCTGATAATAACAAGATTACGAGTAACAACTGCCGTTACCGTTTGAGCTTGGCAGATAAATTGTTACGGTTGTCCCTTTAAGTTCTCCGGCACTTTCAATGGAGATTTTTCCGTGATGTTCGAAAATAATTTTTTTAACAAGCGAAAGTCCCATGCCGATTCCTTTCGCTTTTGTTGAGAAGAAAGGATCGAGTACATAAGGTAGGTATTGAGCTTCAATTCCCATCCCGTGATCAATTATTTTAATTGATATAATGTCTTTTATTTGGGAAATTTTAATTCTGACATCAGTTGAAAGTTCCGGTGTAAAATTACTGCAATTCAGTAAAAGTTCAATAATAGCAGAAATAAACAAATCATGGTCTACTCTTAGAAAAGGTATATTACTTTCCAGTTTAACGGTAATATCTTCACCTATTTCTGATAATATTTTATTCGTAATTTCAACTGCGTGTCTGAAAATAACATCAGTTTCAACTTCTGTAGTATTTGCTGTTGGAATAGTGGAGTAGCTTCTTACAGCCTTTACCAGTTCTTCCAATTTCTTTGCTTCTTCAGCAATTACCTTAATATCTCGATTCAAAGGATCATCTGAAGGTAGTTTTCTGGAAATTAAATTCGCAAGTCCACCGATGACTGTTGTGGGGTTTAAAACTTGGTGAGCAACGGCTTGTGCGAGACTATCAAGCCCCGCTGCACGTTCTTTTTGCAGTTCAACATTTCTGGATAACATCTTCTTTTCCCGTTCTTCAGAAAGATAAATATCTGTAACGTCTTCAAAAAGAAAAACCATTCCTAACGTGTTTTCATCTTCTGTAAGAAAAGAGGAGGTTATTGATAATCTTTTAGTGCACTTTTTATTATTAAGACTGAAAAAAACATTATGCTTCCGTCCGACTTCCTGCTCTGTAATAGCGTCAATAATAACCTGATTAAATTCTATATTATGAATATCATCAGTAATAAACAATTCACCCCAGCCGCTTCCGATATGTTCCTCAAGAGTAAGCCCGAGTATTTCGCATGCGGATCTGTTCAGAAAAATAATTTTCCCTATATTGGAAATAACCATTAATCCGGCGCTAAGACTGGTGAGAATATTTTCGATAATAATTTTTTTTAACGATGACATAGCCATTCCTGAGATAGAGTTTTATTTATAATAATACACTCCACATCGAAAACTGGCAATATATAACACTAAAGAAGCAGAGAAGTTATTTTTTAGAATTCCGGCTGGAAGGAGGTTCCATTCTTGGGTGCGCAGATCTTTTCTGACCTTTTACCCATGCGTTAAGACGAGGTTCTTCACCTTGATCTTTCGATTGATAGAAAGAACGTTCAGAAAGTTCAGGCGGCAGATAACTCTGCTCAACCCAAGCCTTGGGAAACGAGTGCGGATATTTATAATTGCGGCCATATCCCCATTCTTTTTGGATAGCAGATGTGGCATTTCTAAGATGAAGTGGAACAGGGAGCATTCCGTTTTGCCTTATTTCCTGCTTCACTGTATGATAGGCCGCATAGGTTGTATTACTTTTGGGAGCAAGCGCGAGGTATACAACTGTTTCCGAAAGAGGAATAAATCCTTCAGGCATACCAATAAATTCAACAGCTTGCTGACATGATACGGCCAATGTAAGAGCTGAAGGATCAGCAAGACCTACATCTTCACCGGCAGAAATTATCAGCCTGCGGGTGATAAATTTTGGATCTTCACCGCTTTCAAGCAAACACCCCAAATAATAAAGGGCCGCATCCGGATCACTCCCGCGTATTGATTTAATCATGGCTGAAGCTAATTCATAATGTGAATCACCATCACGATCACCGCGGATAATTGTTTCCGGCAGGATTGCTCTGAGTTTTTCAGGTTCTCTTTTTTCTTCAGGAAGCTGTGACGTGTACTCAAGCAGATTAAGAAGAGTTCGACCGTCTCCGCCTGACATTGAAGAAATAAGATTCAAACTTTCATCCTTTAATTCAAAGCCCAGTTCCTCAGTTGCTCTTTTAGCAATATTTACTAAATCCAGCTTAGTCAGAGGACGAAGCCGTAGAACATGAAGTCGTGATAAAAGCTGCTTTGTAACGCTGAACGAAGGATTTTCAGTTGTTGTAGCCAGTAAAGTTATTTCCCCGGATTCTAGAATCGGGAGGAAAAAATCCTGTTGAGCTTTTGAAAAACGGTGAAGCTCATCAAGAATGAGAATATCCATTCCGGCAAGTTGCTTTCTAAGTGCAGCAATCCCGGCTTCCGGCGCACTTAGTCGCATATAATGCCGACCTGTTGACTGAGCGAGAAGCAATGCCAGTGTAGACTTTCCGCATCCGGGAGGACCGAAAAGCAATAAACTCGGTAATCTTTTTGATCTTTCAAAGGCTTCAATGCGTTCACGAAGATGCACCTGTCCTACAAATTGAGATAAAGTAGTAGGGCGTATACGATCGGCAAGGGGCTGGTTATCAGTTAGCTCAAGCTTCACTGGAGAATCTCCGTAGGGGATGAAATTTTATGAGGATTGCTTTTGTTTTTCAAGGTAGGCCGCTCCAAGACATAAGAGAGCCGCAGTTTCCCACCGTAGAATACTGTCCCCGAGACTGCATTTTTTAAATTCGTTATTTAGCAGTAATTCTGCTTCATGTGCACTGAATCCGCCTTCCGGCCCAATTACTGCCAAAGTCGATTCTTGCGCAAAAACGCCATAGTCCGGTACAGTTTCTATTTCAGCCTTTTCCCATAAAATAATTTTATTAGAGAACTCTTTGGATTTTTCAATCAAAGCTTCAATATTTCCCGACAATGTTTCAATTTTAGGAAGCCAAACATTTCCGCATTGCTTAGCCGCAGCAACATTCTTTTCATGCCACGTATCTTTGGGAATTTCAGGAACTTTGCCCTGACTGAATTCACTCTGGAAAAAAATAAGCCCACGTGCTTGAAGTTCAACACTTTTTTCCAGTAACCAATTTCTTCTATTAGATTTATTCCAGCCGATAGCCAGAGTGAGACCGCGAGAATCATTTTGAATGCTTTCACTATCAAGCTGTAATATTACGCGGTTTTTAGAAATGCTTTCAACTTTGAAGAGACCTTCTCTGCCGATCCCGTCAAAAAGCCGTACAGAGTCACCTTCGCGGGTGCGAAGGACTTTGCACATATGTCTGGCTTCACTACCTTCAAGTATAAAAGGTGAAATCCAATTTTCCGGTGAGATATAAAATGAATTTAGGCGGGCCATTTTTTTAGTTAACCTGTTAAAAACTGGAGGCCGGATTTTTCCGGCCTCCAGTAAAATTAAGATTCCAGATTAAGAAGATCCTCGTATGTCTCTCTTCTGCGTGCAACGATAATATCATCTCCATCAACAATAATCTCAGCAGCTCTGAGGCGTGAGTTATAGTTGGATGACATTGTGAAGCCATAAGCTCCGGCGGAATATACGGCAAGAAGTTCACCCTGTTTCATTTCAGGCAGTTCGCGATCATGAGCAAGAAAATCACCGGATTCACAAATAGGGCCGACAACATCAACTTCTACATTTGACCGATCGTGTTTCACAACTTCGGATATGTTGTGGAACGACTGATAAAGAGAAGGGCGGATGAGATCATTCATTCCGGCATCTACGATAAGGAAATTCTTTGTAGGGGTGCTCTTGGTATAAATTACTTCAGTAACCAAAATCCCTGCATTTCCGGAAATAACTCTACCGGGTTCAAGTATAACTTTAAGGTTTCGACCTTCAAGTGCTTTTGTTAATGCTTCACCAAATTCTTTAGGGTGAGGAGGCTGTTCATCATCATAAGTGATACCGAGTCCGCCGCCAAGGTCAAAATGACTGATTTCAATGCCAATATCGGAAAGTTTATCTTTAAATGCCAGAAGTTTATCAAGAGCTTCGAGGAAAGGCTCAATGGTTGTCAGCTGTGAACCGATGTGACAATCCATTCCGATTGGTTCGATATTAGATAATTTTTTTGCTGTTTGATAAGCAGTAAGAGCGGTCTCCATATCAAGGCCGAATTTATTCTTTTTCATTCCGGTAGAAATGTAAGGATGAGTCTTTGGATCAACGTCAGGGTTGATACGGAAACTGATTCTGGCCGTTTTATTCATAGAGATTGCGACTTCATTGATATTATGAAGTTCCGCAACAGACTCAACGTTGAACATAAGTATGTCGGCTTTAAGAGCTTCAGCAATTTCGTATGCTTTTTTACCTACGCCGGAGTAAACAATGCGGTTAGCAGGAACACCTGCTTTAAGAGCTCTGTATAATTCTCCGCCGGAAACAATATCCATCCCTGCGCCTTGTTCGGCAAGCAACTTAAGAAGGCTTAAGTTGGAATTAGCTTTTACTGAGAAACATGTGAGGTGATCCAAACCATTAAAAGCTGAATCAAAAGCTTTAAAATGTCTGCGAAAAGTTGCAGCAGAATAGACATAGAGTGGTGTGCCGTACTCTTTCGCCAATTCTGAAATATTTACATTTTCTGCGAAAAGTTCATTATTTTTAAATTCGAAATGATTCATGATCCAAGAACTCCATTCTCTAAATTAGGGGGTGACTATATATACGTCAGAAATGACGACTCCAAGAGCTTCATAGATATTTCGTCCGACAACTCTGTAGCGGTAGCTTTTATTCGGATCAAGTCCGCATTGACTGAATACGAAAGTAGAACCGTCTGATTGGATACCTTCTGAACCGGGGGTGAATTGCTTGCGAATAGCAGGGAAGAAAGGACAGGTAGGACAACCTTCTCCCGGACCGTCTCCGTCAGCTTGAAACTGGAGGCTTAAATTGTCAACATTTTTAAAAGCACCGTTAATCTTAACCGCTACCTTAAGACATTCACCGGTTCTACGGCCTGTAATCGAAGCAAAACTGAAAATATCCTCATTATTCTGAGGAGAAGGCCACATTTTTACTCCGCAACCGGTTACAGAAAGTAACGTAACCATTAAAAGAGTCAGCAAAAAACATTTTTTAAAGGAAAAACTTTTCATCAATTATCTCCCAGTGATTTTTTCCACTGATTCAGCAGAGTAATAGCTTCAATCGGTGATAATCCATTTATATCAAGATGACGAAGTTCTTTAATTATTTCGTGATCTTCAGGTGGAATATCCTTTTTATCATTTGTGCCGGAAGCAATCATTCCCGGCAGTATGCTTTGCACAATAGTAGTCTGTGTGCCGGAGCGCAAGTTGCTATCATGTGATTTTTCTTCGAGATTCGCAAGAATTTCTCTTGCCCGTGAAACAACAGGTTTTGGAACACCTGCTAGTTTAGCGACTTCAATACCATAACTTTTGTCAGCAGGTCCCGGAACAAGGCGTCTTAAAAAAAGAATATCACCTTTCCATTCCCTGACAGCAATATTGAAGTTCCTAAGCCCGTCAATAACACCTTCAAGAGAAGTCAGTTCATGATAATGCGTTGCGAAAAGTGTGCGAATACCACCGCGAGCTCTTTTTGAAAGTTCTTCCACAACAGCCCATGCTAAAGCAAGCCCGTCAAAGGTACTCGTTCCGCGTCCTATTTCATCAAGAATAACAAGACTGCGTTTTGAAGCCTGTCTTAAAATGCGAGCTGTTTCCATCATTTCAACCATGAATGTGGATTGCCCTTGCGCTAGATTATCCGATGCTCCAACCCTTGAAAAAACGCGGTCCATAAGTCCGATTCGCCCACTTGAAGCAGGGATGTAGGAACCCATCTGGGCCATTATTCCCATAAGTGCAATTTGCCGAAGAACAGTTGATTTACCAGCCATATTCGGACCGGTAATAAGCAAAATACGGCGTTTTTCATCAATTGTAAGGTTGTTGGGAATATAGTTTGCAGAACCTTGCACAGCTTCAACAACAGGGTGACGACCTTCTGATACGACAACTTCCATTCCGGCATGTACTTCCGGGCACACCCACCTATTGATGCGGGCAGCTTCAGCGAGTCCTTGCCAGAAATCTATTGCTGATATGGCATCAGCCATGAACATAAAACGGCTGCGATTTTTGGCGACTTCATCTCGTATAGCTTGGAAAAGATTATATTCCAGCTTCTTACGCTGTTCAGATGCTGAAATAAGTTTATCTTCAAGCTCTTTTAGCTGAGGAGAAATATATCTTTCACAGTTTACAAGGGTCTGGCGTCGTTCAAAGTAATCAGGCACCTGTCCTTTGAATGCTTTTGATATTTCAAAATAATATCCGAAAACTTTATTATACCCGATTTTAAGCTTCGGCAGATCGCAACTTTCTTTTTCATGCTCAAGCAGCTCTGCAAGTTTAGCTTCGCCGTGCTCTGTCAGCTCAATAAATTCGTCAAGTTCAGCGTTGTAGCCAAGCTTGAAAAGACCTCCCTCCGTAATCACCGGAGGCGGGGAGTCTACCATTGCTTTTTCTAAAAGGTCCGTAACGTCAGACATTGAATCCCATTTGGCGACAATAGTCCTAAGAGCCTGCGCAACTGCGATAGAATTAGTTTCTTCAACTGACGTAATTGCTGTTTGCAGTTCATACTGCATCGGAGGTAAATTTTTAAGACTCTCTTTGAGACTTATAAAATCTTTAGGATTGGCTCTACCGAGAACAACACGTGTCGAAAGGCGTTCCAGATCGTAAATAGTATCTAAAAGTTTACGGATCGTTGCGCGTACAGAATCATTCTCATAAAAAAAAGTTACCGCTTTTTGATTATGTTCGATCGGTGCCAAATCGCGCCAAGGCTGCTTTAAGCGGGTAGAAAGAAGTCTTCCGCCCATAGGAGTCATTGTTTTATCTAAAACAGCTAAAAGTGTGCCTTTGCCTGTTTTTCCGTCAAGGCGTCTGAACAGCTCAAGGTTTCTTTCGGTTACTTCATCCAGTATCATATATTTAGATAAGCTTAGAGGTCTAAACTCACCTAAATGGCTGAGCTCCTGCATCTGTGTCTGACGAAGGTAAGCAATAAGTGCGCCGCAAGCCTGTGTCAGTTGCGGTTTATCTTCAAGATCAAGTGCTTCCAGATCAGCAACATTTTGAACTTCTAAAATATTATCACGGGCTGTTTTCAGATTAAAAAATCCGGCAGACGGGGCAGGGGTTATGCGTGCATCTATCTCCCCATAATGGGTAGGAACAACTTTGCCCTGCTGAAGAATAAGTTCTTTCGGGCCGACCTTTATAGCCCACTGCCATAAATCGGCTTCCGTTTTACTTAAAACTCCACTCCATTGCCCTGTAGAAAAATCTATCCAGGCAAGACCGCCGGCAGACTTTGCTTCGTCCCAGATAAGGGCGGCAAGAAAATTGTTCGCTTTAGCACTTAGCGTAGAATCTTCAACAACCGTTCCGGGTGTGAAAATTCGTGTTACAGCTCTTTTAACTAATCCTTTTGCTAACTTAGGGTCTTCAATTTGATCGCAAAGCGCAATTTTGTAACCTTTTTCAAGAAGACGTGAAAGATATGCATCTACAGCATGATGCGGAACACCGCACATGGGTGTTTTCACTTCGGAGTTAGGATTTCTACAGGTAAGCGAAATCTGCAGCTCACGGGCAGCGATCTCCGCATCTTCAAAAAAAAGTTCGTAAAAGTCGCCCATCCTGTAAAAAAGGAGTGAGTCGGGATGATCTTCCTTAATCTGGAGATACTGCTCGAACATCGGGGTGAGTTTAGGTGTGCTCACAATATTATCACTAGGGGTTATTGGTTCAATTCTTTGCGAAACGTTATTGAATGCCAACTGCGGCATCTGGGACAGACAAAGAAAATTCGATCACGTTTGAAACCGCAACTTGAACAGGTGAATCGCTTAATGTTGTGGGCAATGTTAACAAAAAAATCCAGCTGATTTTTAAATGACGGAGTTAACTGCTGTTGCTCCTGAGCAAGATTAAAAAGTTCAAGTCTGGCTAGCCAGAAATTTTGATTAAGAATCAGCGTCTTTTCAAGCCAAAGGCTGGCTTCTTCATCTTTTTTGCATAGCTGGAGAAGTTTTGCTCCGTAATAATGCATACTGACATCAGGGTCGGCAGCTTCGATTTCTTGAACCATCACTTCATAAAACGAATAATTCTTAACTGTGTCAGCGGTTGAAATACTTGTTGGAGTATCTCCGAAAATTGTTGATTCACTCAGAAGCCCTTCAACCAGTACAAAGCGTAGATGTCTGGGAATGCTTTGAAGTGCTTCACGAAATTTTTTTCTGAATTTATCAAGTGAACCGTTTTTCTTGAGTCTTGCCAGAATTAACAACCATGACTCAGTAGAGCTAGGATAAATTCGCAATGCTTTTTTAAGAGTATCAAGTGCAATGTTTTCATCACCGTAGCTGAATTCAGCTTCTGCACATCTGGCTAAATAGTGGGATTCCTGAAGTGGCTGGTTGAGTTTAGAATAGTAGAATGCCGCTTTTTCAAATTCTCTGCTTCCAGCAGCAATGATGGCCAGTTCAGTTAAAATTTCCGGAGATTCTCCTTCAATTTCCTGAGCCTTTTCAAAGGCACTTACCGCACGATCTAGAAAACCGCCGCGACTGAAATCTCTTCCAAGCTCATAAAGAGCACGTGCTTTGGTTGCAGGGGCCAGCCCCGGGCGTACAATCAAGCTGTTTCGGATTTGCGCGGCCCTTTCAATCTCGCCTTGAGACCTGTAAAGGTTACCAAGTGCAAGATAAATTTCAACGGCCTCGGGGGTATCCTTTACAGCTTTACTGAGTTCATCAATAGCTGCGCGAGTATCAGCAAGGCCCGTTTTAGTTTTAGCCGCAACAGATGAATGAGACGGCGCCCGATTTTCGGACGCCGTCGTTTTTTTCTTCCTGAATAAGCTAAGTAAAGACACTTTAACCTCGTGATAACGAGTTGTTAAGCATTGTCAGCACTTTCATCTGCGGATGGATAATTCTGTTCTTCAAGTGGTAAATTACGAAGTGAATTAACTTCCTGTTCTAGATTGGACATTCTAGTACGGCAGGTGCGCAACTGTCCGGAAAGACGAAGCTTATCAGCCATGAAGTAAACCAGACAAAGAAATGCACCAACACAAAATGAAATTAATATCAAAAGATAATAATGAATAGGCTGACTTGTAAATGTGTAATTAAACAAATCCATAGAAAGAGTTATTTCTTTGGAAAGTTCAGTGGTATTCTGAATAAAGAACACCATAGAAACAAAAAATAGGATAACCAGAGCCAGTACCTTCAAGTAACGCATGAAACCCTCCTTAGTGTTACTACTCGACATAGCTGTCGAATAACGGCTTGAGTCTACTATAAGTTGAAGACAAGTGTTGCGGAATTACTGTAGTTTCTCCGAACACCGCCATAAACGAAGCATCTCCGTTCCACCGTGGAACTAGTTGAAAATGGAGATGGGCTGCAATACCAGCTCCAGCTGCTTCCCCGATATTAAGTCCTACATTTATTCCATGCGGTTTAAATGCTTTCTCCAAAACATCACAGCTTATTGTTATATACTTCATGATCTCTGAGGTTGCTTCTTCAGTAAGATCAGTAAGTTTACTTACGTGTTTATATGGTGTGACCATAATGTGACCGTTATTGTAAGGAAACTTGTTAAGCAGAACAAAGCAATGTTTAGCTCTGAAAAGTATACATCTTTCTTTGTCTTCATCTGTACTCTCAGGAATACAGAAAACGCATTCATCAGGCTTAGGGCCTAATATGTAATCCATTCGCCACGGAGCCCATAAAACATCCATAAAAAGCAATCCTTGATTTTCAGGCTTAAAAAGACGAGAGAGTGACTGTTTTGATCATTGATAGCAATTAGCATGTCATATTTAACAATTTAAAAGTACTATTTCATATTAATTATATAATCGCACTTTAATTATCAACAACTTATGTTGCTTTAGTAATTTTTTTACTTTTTAAAGTGAGACCTTCATCGTCAGCAAACAATTCAGTAAACAATAATGATAATATAATTAATCAAAAGTGTGCATGTTCTACACGGGTTATAGCCCAAGGGCAAGAAAAACTCCGTTTTTTATCAGGATGATGGAGCCTTTAAAAATTGTATAAATTTTTAATTCTTTTTTTAACAAAATTAAATTGTTCATCCTTTCCTTTAACAATTGAATCAAGACATGCTAATTTAGTTTCGTAAAGTAATTTAGTATATTGCGGTCCGGGAATTAATCCTAATGCTTTTAAGTCATCACCTGTAATATCTACAGTTTGCAACCTCAGGTTTGTCAGGTATTGCGATATATACTTTTTAACAATATCCCGCGTAGTTCTGGCCATTATGAAAAGAACGCCTTCGAGCGGGACGGGGCTTAGAATTTTGTATATTTCACTGGGTCTTAGTTCGCCTCTTATGTTCATGATATTTCCGGCTGCCCAGAAAATAGTTTCACGTAAATGTACGAATTCACGTTTTTCTGTCTGAGAAAAACTGAAACGGTTATAAATTTGCTCAATTTTAGGTTTTGAAATTCCCATACAAATACCTAGAAAATAAATCTTCCAAATTGAAATTTCAGGCTCAAGGTAGAGTAAGTTGTACCAGCTGACAACTCGTTCAAGCTCTGCAATTACCTGTTCACGAGAAGTATTAAGTGCTAAAAGCGGATGAATTGCTTCAAGTACTCCGAGTTCATTCATTCGCTTAATACTTCCCAGAACTTCTGCTTCAGTAAAAATCAATTTCAATTCATGAACAATTCTGTACCCAGATAACTTGCTGAAAAGATTTAGTTTGAGTGCATTTTTTACCAGGCTTAAAGTTTGTCCGCCTATTTTAAAATTAAATCTTTGCTCAAATCTTATTGCACGCATTATGCGAGTCGGATCTTCGACAAAGCTGAGAGCGTGCAGAACGCGAATTGTTTTATCTTTCAAATCACGCTGAGAACCGAAAAAATCTACCAACGTTCCAAAACTGGATGGATTGATGTGAACGGCCAGCGCATTAACCGTAAAATCGCGGCGATATAAGTCCATTTTAATGGATGAAAGTTCGACCGTCGGCAAGGCGGCAGGATATTCATAATATTCAAGGCGAGCAGTCGCTACATCAATCCTTTGTCCGTCAGGCAGGATCACGACCGCAGTTTTAAATTTACGATGATATTTAACGCGCCCGGACATTTTTTTAGCCAGTTTTTTAGCAAATGCAATTCCGTCAGCTTCAACAACCAGATCCATGTCTAAATTATTTCTTGTCAGCAGCAGGTCTCTGACAAATCCTCCTACTACATAGGCTTCCGTTCCGAACTCCTCTGCCATTTGCCCTGCGGTTTCAAGAATATTAAGAATTTTATTAGGAAGGCGGTTACGCATGATATTGCGTATGTTGCGCTCCTGTTTATTCTCAGGAAATAGAGATTCAGGAATTCGCGCAGGGTCTTGAACAAGGAGATTAATAAGATCAGTGCGCGTAATAATACCAATTATTTTATCATTTTCAACAACCGGCACAAGACGTTGTTTCTGACCAAGAATAATTTCCATTACGCGATGCAGTCCGCAATCCATTTTTATTGTAGAAAAAGGATTCTGCATATAAATTTCGACATCAACATCACCTAGTTGATGCGCAAGGGCTTTATCCGCAATTTTATGCTCGAGAATACCAACACATCTCATATTCTCCATATTATCAACGACTGGAACTCCCTTTAAGCTGAACTGAGTCATACGCTCGACAGCTTGAGAAATAGTCATATTGCGAGGGATTGCCACAACCGGCTTTGACATCAGGTGTTCAATATTTAATTTAGGTGCGACCTTAGAATAAAGAATAGCGAAAAGTTCATCTCTTACTTCGGCAAGAGTACGGTCTTTAATTGTGGCGGAAGCAGCGTAAGCATGACCGCCGCCTCCAAAAGCGGAGCAGATGTCTCCAACATCAACATCTTTGGTTCGTGACCTTGCTACCAGATGTATTCTGTCGTTCATTCTTCCTAAAGCAAATAAAACTTGAACGTTTTCCATATCCATAAATTTGTGAACAAGGACTGAAAAATCTCCCACATACTCAGGCGTGGATATTTCTGAAATGACAATATCTAAATCATTTATAGTATAAGTTACAGCCCCTTCAAGAAGGTTACTGAGAAGTGAGATTTGCTGTGAAGTCATTTCCCGATTAAGCAGATCTGTTATTACATCAAGTTCCATGCCGCAGGTAAGCAGCCACTTGCCAGCTTCAAAATCATATTCCGTAGTGGAGTTAAACATGAAAGAGCCTGTGTCTTCATAAAGTCCCAGCCCGAGAATTGTCGCTTCTTCCTGATGCAAGGTAATATTTTTTTGGCGAATTTCATGAGTGAGTATGGCAACGCTTGAACCCCAAGGCTTTTTTATAATAAATTCAGGTTCTAAGTCACATTCTGATTGCATATGATGGTCGTATACATGAATTCTAAGCCCCGGGTTCTCAAGAATAGGTTTGATGTGCGAAATCCTTATTTTCCGTGAAGTATCAACGACAACAAGAAGCTTGACTGAACTATTGTCAATTTCCCGCAATTGTTTAAAATTAAAGAAATAAGTTGCACTCTCCATGTAAAAATTACGGAGATTTTTTTCCTGACTTCCAGGGAAAATAAGCGTGGCGCCAGGGTAGAGCTTACCGGCAGCAACAATCGCTGCAAGGCAATCAAAATCGGCATTTACATGCCCTGTTATAATTGTTTCTGCTTTTATCAGTTCTTCAGTTTTTGACATATTTACAATCTCACATTAATGAACGAGGGTGAAAGCGTTTGTGAAGCTGGACCAGTCGTCCGGCTTGAATATGGGTATAGATTTCGGTAGCACTGATGTCAGCATGTCCTAAAAGTAACTGCACAGTTCGCAAATCTGCACCTCCGTCTAATAGATGGGTCGCGAAGGAATGTCTAAAAGTATGCGGAGATATTGATCTTCTTATACCAGCTTCAAGCGTATATTTTTTTATTAATTTCCAGACGCCTTGGCGTGTCAAACCGTTTCCGGTGCGATTGAGGAAAATATTTTTAACATTAGGCTTAAAAGCAGGACGCCAATCTTTAATGTATTGGTTTAAGAATTCTTGAGCGGTGTAATGAATAGGGACAATCCTTTCCTTTGAACCTTTGCCGAAAATGATGAGTAATCCTGTTTGTGGATCAAAATCTTCGATCTTTAATTCAATTAATTCAGAAACTCGCATTCCCGCAGCGTATAAAAGTTCTAACATTACCTTATCTCTGAATCCAAGTTTTGTATTCAGAGCAGGGCGGGCTAAAACAAGGCGCATTTCATCGATTGAAAGAAATTCAGGAAGTTTTTTTGGTAATTTGGGGTTTTCAAGCAAAATTGCAGGATTTTCTTTCAAAAAACCACGCGAGGCGCAAAACGCGAAAAAGCCTCTCAACGATGAAAGATGTCTTGCAAGTGATCTGCTTTTAAGAGATTTTGACCTTAAATATGTAAGATAAAGTAACAAAGTTTGACTTGTTGTTTCTTCGATAGTTGAAGATTTGCTGTCTAGAAACATTTGAAATGATTCCAGATCTCGCAAATATCCATCCAGACTGTTTTCTGCAAGACCTCTTTCAATTAAAAGATGTTCCAGATAACGGTCAACCCATTGGTGTTTACAGGAAATGTTGTTTTTATTCTCAGTCATACAAAATAATCACTACACGGATGCAACCGTCTGCTCAAGTTGATTGACAGAGCAAACAAGCCCAATTAAACAGTTTCAGTAATAATGTTACAAAAACTTGAAGGAGTATATTACTAATGCCAGAATTTAAATTTGCCGACAGGATTGCAACGCTTCCACCTTATCTTTTTGCGGAAATTGACAGATTAAAAACTGAAGTAGCCGCACAAGGGGTGGATATAATCAGTCTCGGCATCGGAGATCCTGACCTTCCAACTCCGCAATTTATCATAGATGCTCTTTATGAAGCAGCAAAACGTCCGGAAAATCATCAGTATCCTTCATATGTAGGTCTTCTGACCTTTCGTTCTGCTGTTGCAACATGGTACAAGGAAAGATTCAATGTTGACCTTGATCCTAAAAAAGAAGTTATCAGTCTTATCGGATCAAAAGAAGGAATTGCACATTTCCCGTTAGCTTTTGTTAATCCTGGAGATCTTGTTCTTGTTGCATCTCCTAATTACCCAGTTTATCCTGTTGCAAGTAATTTTGCAGGCGGTGAAGTTAAGCTGATTCCTCTTTTGGATGAAAATGACTTTTTGCCTGACCTAGATGCTATTGATGCGGCAACATGGGATAAAGCAAAAGTTATTTTCCTTAATTACCCTAACAATCCGACCGCAGCTACTGCAACATCTGATTTTTTTGCGAAAGTTGTTGAAATAGCACATAAACATAATGTAATTATTGTTCAAGATGCAGCTTATTCTGAAGTTTATTACGATGAAAATAAAAAGCCGATGTCTATTCTTGAAACTCCTGGCGCGAAAGAAGTCGCTATCGAGTTTCATTCTCTGTCAAAGACATACAATATGACCGGCTGGCGTTGCGGAATGGCTGTCGGTAATGCAACTTTGGTTGCAGGTCTGGGCAAAGTTAAAGAAAATGTTGACTCAGGTATGTTTCAAGCCGTTCAGGAAGCAGGAATTGCTGCTCTCAAGCATGGCGAACCTTATGTTAAAGAATTCCGTGCAATATACAAAGAGCGTCGTGATGTCGTAGTTGAAGCTCTTAGAAAAATTAATATTTCTTGCAGAATTCCAGATGCATCCATCTTTGTGTGGGCGAAAACTCCTGAAGGTTATACTTCAGCGGAATTTGTATCTAAATTACTCAAGGAAACAGGCGTCGTTGTTACACCCGGAAATGGATTTGGGCCTGCTGGTGAAGGATACTTCCGTATATCTCTGACAGTAGACACAGAAAGACTCAAGGAGGCAGTATCACGGATTTCCCAACTATAAAGGTCTACGTCAGTCTTGGTTCTAACATCGGCGATACCGATGATAATTTAAACGAGGCTGTCGCACGACTGGAAAAATACGAAGGCATTGACCCTGAAATTTGGTCGGAAACTTATCTTACTGAACCACAGGGACTGAAAGATCAAGCTTGGTTTACTAACCAGATTGTTCGATTTGCTGTTGATCCAGAACTTTGGTCTCCGCATGGATTCCTTTCAACGCTTCAAGCGGTAGAAGGGCAGATGCAGAGAGTTAAAAAAGAGATTAACGGACCTCGAATTATAGATCTTGATCTGATCTTATTCGGTGATGAAATTGTTGACGGTGGGGACTATCTTACCGTTCCTCATTCGCGTGCAAAAGAACGTGCATTTGTTCTTTGTCCGCTTGCCGAAATTGACCCTGAACTTGTTTTTCCTGATGGCAGCAAGGTTGCTGAATTATTGTCTAAAATTAATTACCGAATCGAAGATAAAAAAATTTATCAGGATTAAGTACCAGGTCATGCTCGTTTTTTCGAGCATGACCTTTAAATTTCCAGCCCGTAAGTATTAAAACTTATGGGTGAACTACGTGCTAAAATATTATCACGGTTAAAATCAAGGCGGAATCTTATATGCTTAAGTTTGTTGTGATTGCTGTGGCTGCTTTTGTTATGTGGAAATTATTCACCGGAGAAAAACAACATAAGCAAAATCAAGATAACAAGCAGACAGAAAAAAAGATTAAAGCCGGAGAAATGGTTAAAGATCCTATTTGCGGAACTTATGTTCAAAAAAATAGTGATATCCGAGTAAAAAATGGTGAAAAAATTGAATGCTTTTGTTCATACGAATGCCGGGACAAGTATATTAAACGTATTGAATCCGGCAATGATGATTAGTACTATTTAGAAACCATCATATTTTATCTTCTACACCCTTTCAGCTATTAAGTTGAAAGGGTGTTTGTATTTTATATAATTAAAAAGGGTAGTTGTTAATGAAAATTTTTCTTGTATCCAGCTCTCTCGGTGAAATTAAGAATGCGCTGGATTTCAAACTGATCGACGGCGTTGATTTTGATCTTGATTTATCTGCTCTTAAAAAGCTGAATTTCGGAAAAGACTTGTCAGAACCATTCAAAATGGTTCCCGGGCCCTGTATAGTAAAAGCTTCTGAAAGGAGTTCACAGGGCATTCTGGATGAAGCTAGGCAGATTGTAGGACTGGGTATTAACTCGGTGATAAAGATACCAACAACGAGGGAAGGGCTTAAGGCTGCAAGTATACTTGTGGAAAATGATATTCCAGTATGTATGTTTTCAAAATGTACTCCAATCCAAGTTGTTATGGCGGGAAGACCGGGGGGAGAGTTTATTAATTTGGAATTACCCGACAATGGCCAAGAAGAAGATTTCGGAGAGCTGGTTTCAATCAATAAGCAGTATAACTTAACTTCTTCACTGATGGTATCTGGTTTTACCAAGATGGAACAAATTAACGAAGCGATTAAAGCAGGCACAGATATAATTTCAATTTCATATGAAGTTCTCACTGACCTTGTTTAAAATGAAACTATGCAAGTATAACATTAAGTTTTCCATTGAAATTTAGATTAAGTTTTTAGGAATGGAATAAATTTTAACTGTAAGCCCATTTAATAAATTATATGGTTAATTGTTTCAAACAGCATCTTAATAATCCTTAGAATTGAAATTTGAAATTGAATAGATTTTCTGACATTTGTTCAATCTGATTTAGAATATTGAGTCGCTGTCAGAAATTGCGATAAATTCAATTTAAAAGGGCTATTTTTAGATATTTAGTCTTAACTATTTGTATTAATTAAGTTTAAATACATGTCTCATAATGTAAATTATGTAAACTTTCAAAACAAATAAGGATAGTATTTGTTAAAAATTAAAGCTCTATGATTTAACATCGATAACTTACATCTATTTTTAGTGTTAAAAAGTATATACTTATGTGTTATCTATTTTACAGGTGTCTGATTATCTCAATAGTAAGAGCTTAAAAATGGATTTACAGCTATTTTGTTTAGAAATGTATATATAACTTTCAAACTTTCATTTAAATAGCTTCAAGAGTTTGCCTCTTCCCATGCTTTTCATTATTTGTTTCTGAGACAGTTATTTTAACAAATTAATTTTGAATTAATGAGGACTTCATGATTTCAAACTTTCGAACTTATAAATATCGGATGTTACTAATTGCCCTGTTTTTAATTCTTATAACCGCAACAGCATCTAAAGCCGTCGAGCCGCAAAAAGGTGACCCTTTTAATTTGTGGCTCGAAAAATATGGCGCGTGGGACATTCTGGAAGAAAATTATTCCGGCAGTGGCGATACTCCGGAATTAATAATTAAAAGGGCTCAGACAGCTTATAATCTGGGCAGATATTCCGCTTGCATGAATATCTTACAAGGGACCCCTGCTTTTGACGACAAGTCGCTCGAAATTTCGAGACTTTGGCTCGGCGGGCAAGCTCAACGAGCTTTAGGGGAGCCAATTAAATCAGTGATTTGGTTTAGCCAGGCTGCCCGTTTTATGAGTCAGAATTCAATGAGTGAAAAATTTAACGCTGAGCCAAATTTAAAAACGGTTTGGTTTGATGTTTGGCGGTCATTATATTGGTCCATTCTTGTGACTTCCGGATCAGCTCGTGAAGCGCAGGATATGATTTTGAACCAATCCTTTGATCAAGCTATGAATGTTTGGCCGACTACTTACTTCATAATTAATACTGAACCTGTTTTTAAGAAGACTCTTGCAAAAGGTTTTGAGTTTAAACCGACTGTGCGTAATTCTACTATCATTAATGATAAAGACCGTGAGTTGATAGCAATGTCGATTGCTGCATCAAGCTTGGGTGATTGGAGTAAGTCCGGTTCTATTCTTGAAAATGTCAGTAACTCAACGGTTAAGACTTTTTGGAGCTCCGTAAATAGTTATTTGGAAACCGGCAAAAACCCAGTTGAGACGGTTGATACCTTTAAAGAGCAAAATCTTGTTAGTGCATGGTCATTTTTTAAAGCTGGAGTGATGGAACCGGCATATGAATCCCCCACTCTTTGGAAAATGGCAGCACCTGCCTCCCCTGCTTGGAATGCATTTAGAAGCAAGCTTATGTCTATGTCTCCCCAGGAAGCCCTTGATACCATTGACCGCGAAACAGGATCTTTGCTTCTTTCAGAGGACTTAGTCAGTGCCTTACAAAATTATAAATTAGCTTTTGCATTCTTAACCGGTGATATGGAGTTAACAAAGAAAATTTGGGGTCAACTCGACCATAATACCCTGCCGATGAGTCTCCGTATTGCCGCAGGTATAGCGTTTAAACCTGATTTGTCAAAAATAGTCAGCAGCTCTGATGCCGGCCAAAATTCAAATTTATTCATAATTTCAGGACTTTGTGATGCTGCTGAAGTTGAATATTTCAAAGATATCAATGCTCCTTTTTGGAAGCCTCTTTCCGGAAAGGAATTCAATGTACAGGTTAATACCAAGCCGCTGGACAGATTGCTTTTATTTTCAGAATTATTAAGCGACAGTGCAAAGCAGCTTGATGACAGTATTGCCCGAAGATGCGCTTTTCTTTTTCCAAATTCAGAACTAGGTGCTAAAAGTTATATCTACCTAGCAGATAATGCTGCAACAAATAGAGACTTTAAACTTTCCGCTTTTTATTTAAAAAGAGTCGATCCTGAAAAGTTTGGATCTGAGATGCATCTCAAATGGCTTATCGCCGCTGTTGAGTATGATTTAGCGGTCGGAAATGAAGGTAAAGCTCTAAACGCGTATAATGAAATATTAGAATCTGGAGGGGGTCTTCCTCCTGAAAAAGAGTTAAAACTTGCTCTTTTAATACAGCAAAAAGGTGATTTGAAAAAAGCTCAAGCTATACTTGAAAGAATATGGAGTCGAAGCGACAATTTAAGTAACGAATTAAAAGCTGAAATTCTTTTTTGGATTGCTGAAGGAGACCAGGCAATGGGAGATAAAGAGAAGGCTTTAAAAAGTTATTTGGAGCTGGCGTTTAAATTCCCGGAACAAAATATATGGGCTGTGACTGCCATGTATAGAATTTCAATGATCTATGAACATAAAGGTCAGTTTGAGACTGCTAAAAAATTCTTAAACAGTGTGATTAAAAATGCTGACAGGCCGGCTCAAAAAGAAGCTGCAAAAGCAAGACTAAGTGCAATTGAAACAAAACTAGCCAAAACAGGAGCAGGAAAAGAAGCTTCGTTTCCGTTCTAGTTTTATGATTAAACAGTTGGCCCTATGAGCAGGGCCAACTGTTTAAATTTATGAATAAATTTGATGTCCTGAATATTTTTCGCGAGGGATCGCATAAAAAACACTTTCATCTGATGTAGGTGAATAATGTCCTACTTTAAAAACATAATTTTCAAGTTCTTCCATTAGCAAAAGTGGAATTTCTAAAAATTGTTTTTTAGAATGATAAAAACATATTGCGAGTTGAGTCCTGCTCGATTTTATTAACTCAAGAGCTCCATTCAGCATAGGAACTTCTGCATTTTCGATATCACAAAAAAGAAAATCCAATTTTTTTAAAGATAATTTTCCGGCTTCCTCGCTCAATGAGCAAAGAGATATTTCACAAACATTTTCTAAATTACCGGTTGGAGAAACATAACTAGCAGATCCATTTTTTACGAATTCTTTTTTTACAGAATTGCTCCACAAGCCTTTAGCAATAAGTTTAAATTTTGGGGATTGATCTAAAAAATTCCAATTTTCTTTGCTGAGAGCCTCCATACCTTGAGGCTCAAATCCGAAAAGATTTACCAGTTTTTTACATTGCTTAACCATAAAGACAGCTTCACGTCCGTCGCAAACTCCACCTTGTGCTGCATATTCAACCTGAGCAAGATCAACAAAATCAAAATAGCTACACGATGTGTGTTCTGGATATAAAGCAGTTAAGTTATGCTCTTTTTTAAATTTTAGCTCAGGGACACCATCAGTTGAAATTACTGTATTTGTAAGTTTAGAATCTAATGAGCGAGCATCACATAAATCCATAAAGAGCTTTTTATCATCGTCAGTATCAAGCATTTCACATATTCTAGTAATTTCACTCTGTGCGGATTTTAACTCTTCAGGTAAAAAGATATAGTCAAAAAATTTAGACCATGCAAAAAATGAAATATTATTAACACCATTTTCCTGTAAGACATTTTTTATATCTAAAAAGTAAAGTGAACAGACTAGGATAAGAGTTAATTTATCTTGTTGAAGACTTAGTTCTTTAGGTGAAAGAATTGGCAGGCCATAAATTATTCCAGTTTTAAAAGAATCTCCAAAAGCAATTATACTAATGTCAGGTCTAACTTGTTTTAGCATTTTGTATGATTCTTCACCTCCCTTCCCTGTTCCATAAATACAGATCTTCGCATTTAAAGGGATATTATTAGGATGTGTAAATTGGATACTTGAATAATCCATAGTTGAATCTCCTGATTTAATTTTAAAGAGTAGTAGAAAATTATTTTAAGTAATAGCGTAGCCCCTATTACTTTCTCCAAAATTCAGGAACACAAAGAACAATTACTGTATAAATTTCTAACCGTCCAAGCAACATATTAAAAATCAAAGCCCACTTACCTACATCAGGTATATGTGCAAAATTATTAGCAGGGCCTACAGTCCCAATCCCAGGACCGATATTTCCCAGACATGCAAGTGATGCGGCAAATGAGGAAACAACGTCAACTCCTGTAGCCGCGACGACAAGTCCGCAAATCACAAAAAGCCCTATCCAAAGGACAGAAAATCCAAGAATATCATTCATTGTTTCCGGTTTAACAACAGTTTTTCCGAGTTTTACTCTGTTTACTGAGCGTGGATGAATAATTCTGAAAACTTCCTGATAGGATTGTTTTAAAAGAAGCATAATTCTAAGGTGTTTCATGCCGCCGCTGGTTGATCCCGCGCATCCTCCCAAAAACATACAAAACAGAAGTAATCCTTGAGCAAGTGCAGGCCATAATTCATAATCTGCGGTTGCAAAACCAGTGGTACTCATAATTGAGGCAACCTGAAAAGAGGTATATCTGATTGTATCAGTGACAGTTTCATAAGTATGGGAAGAATAGACTGAGATTGTAACTATAATGGTTATTAGCAATGTTACGGTTGCAAAAAATTTAAACTCAGGATCTCGCCATAAAAGCAATGGACGCCCTT
The DNA here is from genome assembly GCF_900177375.1 of Desulfovibrio gilichinskyi. Lineage (NCBI taxonomy): Bacteria > Pseudomonadati > Thermodesulfobacteriota > Desulfovibrionia > Desulfovibrionales > Desulfovibrionaceae > Maridesulfovibrio > Maridesulfovibrio gilichinskyi. The sequence continues at coordinate 696,470 of NZ_FWZU01000001.1, forward strand.
TCAGCATTTGATAATGAAGGCTAAAATTTATTCCGGCTATAATCATAAAAAAGGTAATAACGTAGTCGATATAAGCACTATTAAAATACGCAACCGAAGTGTTTTTAGTTGAGAATCCTCCAGTGGCGAGTGTCCCGAATGTATGGCAGAGCGAATCGAAAAAATCCATCCCCCCGAACATTAGAAGAATGGCTTCAATAGCGGAAAAAAGCAGATAAACTTTCCAAAGAACCATGGCGGTATCTTTGATTCGCGGCTTAAGCTTATCTGGAACCGGTCCGGGAACTTCTGCTTTATAAAGCTGCATCCCCCCGACTCCGAGAAATGGTAAAATTGCAAGCGAAAGAACAATTATCCCCATTCCACCTAGCCAATGGGTAAGACTCCGCCAAAACAGAATACCCTTTGCAACGCTTTCAATATCCGTCATTACCGAGGACCCTGTTGTTGTAAAGCCTGACAGAGACTCGAAAAAACAGTCGACGTGATTTGAAAAAACATCACCGAAATAAAAAGGAAGACTTCCGAAGAATCCTGCAGCTATCCATCCTAGAGCAACAATTGCCATTCCTTCTCTATGACTTAATCCCTGATTTGCATCACTGCTTCGAAAAGCAAAAAATAAACCTACCCCGCAAACACAGGAAATGACCATGGATTCAATCAACGGGATTATGCCGGAATCCTGATAATACAATGAAAAAGCAAGCGGCATCAGCATTGTAATACCTACACATAAAATCAAGGCCCCGATAATGTGCAAAACTACCTTCCAACGCATTAATAAAACTCCAGCTTAGTCGTCAGTGCGTTTTCTATTTCAGGTATGTTTTTGCGTGTTGAAATAATCAGGAGTCTGTCATTAGGCTCTATCACTGTGAGGCCCGTAGGAATTATTACATCCTCTCCCCGCTGGAAACATAAAATCAGTGCGCCCTTAGGCAAGTCGAGATCCTTAATCGGTTTACCGACTATTCCTGAATTTTCCTGAGCAATAGCTTCGAGAGCTTCAGCTTCTTCACCTTTAATTGAAACAGCAGAAATAACTTTTCCTTGTCTGACAAAATGCAAAATTGAATTAATTGCAGAAAGTCTGGGGCAGACAAGGTGATCAATTCCGATAGGCTGAATTAAAGGAATATATGCAAAATTATTTATGCGGGTAATTGTCTTATGCGCGCCTAAGTTTTTAGCAAGCAGGCAGGACAGGATATTCATTTCTTCATCACCGGTAACTGAAATAACCATGTCCAGTTCACCGACATTTTCTTCTTTGAGTAATTCCTGATCAGTTCCATCGCCTTGCAAGACAATAACACGGTCAAGCTTTTCCGATAGTTCTGCGCACCGATCAGGATCTTTATCCAGAAGACGTGTATGATGATTTTTGTTGTCCAGAGCTTGCGCCAGCAGAAAACCGACATTTCCTCCGCCTACAATAAGAACTTTCCTAATCGGGTCTGAAAGAATGCCAGCCTGCCTGAGTAGTGCTTCTTGCTGATCACGAATGCAAGCAAAGTAAACGATATCCCCTTCTTGAATAGTGTCCAGTCCGCCGGGAATTATAAGCCTGTCTTTACGGACCAAAGCAGCAATAACAACATCAAGATCGATAAGATGCTCTTTGATATTCATAAGAGTTACCCCGATAAGGGGGCTCGCATTTGGAAGCTTGACTCCGATCAAACGAACCTTATCACCGACAAAATCATTAATTTCCACAGCTCCGGGAACACTCATGATTCTAAGTATTGATTCAACAACTTCTTCATCGGGATTAATCAGAGTATCTATTCGCAGATCACCCTCAGTGAACATTTCAGGGTATTTTGTATAATCTTCATTTCTGATACGTGCGAGTTTTATAATTTTGGGAGCGATTCTATTAGCCATAAAAGTTGAAATCAAATTAATTTCATCTTTATCTGTCACAGCCAGAAAAATATCAGCATCAAGAACTCCAGCCCGCTCTAATATTTCAGGATTTGAACCTGATCCAAGTATCGTTTGAACATCCAAGGTATCAGCAACTTTGCTTAAGGCTTTGGAGTCTTTGTCAATAACAACAACTTCCTTACTTTCACCGGAAAGTCGCCTGGCAACATTGAATCCAACTTCTCCGGCTCCAACGATTATAACCCTCAAAAGTAACTCCTCATGTGAAATCCAATACAGCTGAAAATCAAAAATAACTGCCGCTAATAACTGAAATTAATATTTGTTTTTGATACCGCAAAGATAATAAAATTACTATCGACTTTTTATATAAAAAGTAAACAGATTTGAGTTAAAAAAAAAGTCCGTCGCAATATGCGACGGACTAAATATTTCAATGCAAAAACAGTATCTTGTAAAACTATGCCATCTTATTCACGGCAGCGTGAAGGCGAGAAATTTTACGTGATGCTGCGCGAGCATGAATGACTTTCTTAGTAGCAGCGGCATCAAGAACGGATGTAGCTTTACGAAGAGCTGTTGCTGCAAGTTCAGTATCGTTTGCGTCAACTGCTGCGCGTACTTCTTTTACAACGTTTTTGATACGAGTACGTACCATGTTGTTGCGTGAGTTACGAACGAGGCTCTGACGGTGTCTTTTGAGTGCGGACTTATGATTAGCCAAGGTATTTCTCCTGTATCTTAAATTTGTATTTCTTTCTCCGGACAGCCGGAGTTACGTTCAAACAAAATGGGTCTCTAACTAAAATAAGCCGTTATTGTCAAGCATTAAAATATTCTTGGATCAAAAAATATAATAAAAACTCGTTAAAATAACAAACCTATTTATTAAGAAACCTTTTTAAACTTGAAGAGCACTAAAATCAGCCAATCTACTTAGTCTGTCTACCAGAGCCTTAAGAAGATTTAAGCGATTAATTTTTAATGATTCATCATCACTGATAACCATTACGTTATCAAAAAAGTCATCCACAAAAGGTCTCAATTCATCAAGTATTCCAATGAGTTTTGTGAAATCATCATTTCCCCACAGTTCTTCGAATCTGGCAGCAGTATCATCAAGCTTTGCAGCAAGAGCTTTTTCCTGAGGTTCAATCAGTTTTTCAACTTCATAACCGCCAGTCAAAATTATTCCTGCTTCACTGCCCTGTTTTCTGATAATGTTCGATGCTCGTTTAAAAGTAAGCACCGACTGCTCAAATCCATCTTTTTTTGCAAATTCAGATAAAGCTTCAACTCTAGCTTTTAAAGCATTAACATCTCTGAATCCAGCACCTAAAGCAGCGTCAACAACTCTTGTTTCGTAACCTGTTCCAGTAAAGTAGGCACGAAGTCTGCTTGAAACAAATTCTCCGAGTTTCTCAAGAATTTCTGCTTTATCAAGTTTCCACTTAATATCCTTTGAATAACCGTCATAAGCCATGTCGAAGATTTCGAGGATGTCGACACTTAATTTGAATTCAAGGATCATCCGAATAATACCAAGGGCAGCGCGCCTGAGAGCGTAGGCATCGTTAGCACCGGTAGGTATTTTATTTAATCCGAAGCAACCGACTAGAGTATCGGCTTTATCGGTAATGGATATTATAGCTCCACCAATTGTAGAAGGTATAGGACTTTCTGGTCCTGCAGGTAAATATTGTTCGCTGATAGCTTTGCAGACAACTTCCTCTTCGCCTTTCTTCAAAGCGTAGATTCCGCCCATCAGACCTTGCAACTTGTCAAATTCATTAACCATTTCAGAAACTAAATCTGCCTTGGCAAGTCTTCCGGCACGGGCCATTTCTGTCTGCAAATCAGGATCGACTTTGCCGGCAATCAATGCAGCCAGATTTTCCATCCTGCGTGATTTATCGCCCATTGTTCCCAAAGGTCCAAGAAATACAACATGTTCAAGTTTTTCCAGCCAGAAGCTAAGTTCAGTACCTAGATCTTTAGCCCAGAAAAAACGCGCATCTTCAAGTCTTGCTTTAAGAACTTTTTCCCACCCTTTGCGTACTAAATCTATATCCTTAGGAATAAGATTTAAGGTGCATAGAAAATGAGGGAGCAGGCTTCCGTCAGATTTTTCAATACCAAAACATTTTTGATGACTTTCCATGCTGGTCAGTAAAACTTCTTTAGGAAGTTCAAGGAAAGATTTATCAAAATTTCCAATGATCGGCATAGGAAGTTCAACGAGGTTGCTGACTTCTTCCAGCAGACTTTCTTTCCAGACAACAGTACCGCTTAGTTCAGACGCAAGTTTATTACCTTCTGAACGAACAAATTCTCCACGTACTTCCGGTGAAATAATTACGGAACAATTCTGTTCAATAATATTAAAATAGTCAGAAGCAGAAGTTACATTCCACGGACCTGCGCCCATAACACGATGACCGTGGGTCTGACGCCCTGCAGTCAGACCTGCCAGCTCAAAATCAATGACCTGGTCACCGCAAAGGCATAAAAGCCAGCGAAGCGGTCTTGCAAAAGCGAAGTCGAGGCTGCCCCACTTCATCTTTTTGGGAAATGAAAGTTTTTTAATTGCTGTAACACATATTTCAGGAAGAATTGAGACAGTTGCAGATCCGCCGACTGTTTTTTTAGCCCCGAGATAGTCACCTTTATCAGTTTTAATGATATAAATATCTTCCAGGGTGATGCCTTGAGACTTCGCAAAACCTTCACAGGCTTTAGTAGGTTTTCCATCTGCATCGTAAGCGATTCTGGCTGGAGGTCCTGAAACTTCCTCTTCAACTTTTCGCTGATCAAGCGCTATATCAGTCACAAAAACACTGAGTCTGCGCGGAGTTGCAAAAGCGGAAATTTTTGCAAAATCAATCAACTGCTCATTTAGCAAATCATTGAATATTATTTTGATATCCTCGCCCAGACGTGGAACAAAACGGGCGGGCATTTCTTCAATACCTATTTCGAGAATAAAATCGGCCATATCTAATTCCGTTTTTTTTAATCGTTTTCAAGCATGGGGTAATTCAACTCAGCACGCTGTTCCGAATAAAGTCTGGCTGCTGCTGAAGCAAGATTACGCACTCTGCCTATATAGGTTGCCCGTTCGGTAATAGATATCGCCCCGCGAGCATCAAGCAAATTAAAAGTATGAGAACACTTCAGGCAGTAGTCATATGCAGGACGAGGAAGTTTTTCTTCGCACAGTCTCAAACTTTCTGCTTCATATTTATTAAAGAGGTCAAGAAGCATATCAGCGTCGCTGAGTTCAAAATTATATTTTGAATTCTCAACTTCGTTTTGATGGAATATCTGGCCATAAGTGACTTTATCATTCCACATAAGGTCATAAACAGATTCTTTACCCTGCAAATACATGCAAAGTCTTTCGAGACCGTATGTAATTTCAACAGAAACAGGGCTCAGATCTATCCCGCCAACCTGCTGGAAATAGGTAAACTGAGTAACTTCCATTCCGTTAAGCCAAACTTCCCAGCCGAGTCCCCAAGCTCCAAGAGTAGGAGATTCCCAGTCATCTTCTACAAATCTGATATCATGGGCAGCGGCATCTAAACCGAGAGCTTCGAGGCTCTTGAGGTAGAGATCCTGCACATTATCAGGAGAAGGTTTTAAAATAACCTGAAATTGAAAGTAATGCTGAAGCCTATTTGGATTTTCTCCATAACGGCCATCTGTCGGACGGCGTGATGGTTCAACATAAGCAGCATTCCAGGGTTCAGGTCCGATAACTCTGAAAAAAGTTGAAGGGTTGAAAGTTCCTGCCCCTACCTCAATATCGAGTGGCTGAACCAAGCAACAACCGTAATCAGACCAATATTTTTGCAACGTAAGTATAACATTCTGAAAATTCATTAAATTCCTCGCATCTAGAAAAAAACCAAACTTTCTATAGAGTCATTTTTCATATACTCACTATAAAGAATAATATAAAAAATGTCCGACTTCTAAACGATTAATAGCAGAAAGATTTTAGACAATTTCAAGAGTTTTTACTTGAAATAAGCCTCAAAATTAAACTTAATATCTCAAGCGGCACACGACCATGATAAACATTAAGCTTCATTAAATTTTCCGGTACCCACTATCTTCCCAAACCAGCCCCATATGATAAGCCATAAATTTATCCATTACAGAAAAACATTCCTGTCTCACTTCATATGGCAGGCTGAGAGTTACCCAGTTAGAAGGGCCTGTGTCCTGAATCCATGCCAAAGTCCGGATGGTTCCGGCTCCGACTGAATCTCCGCTCCTCCCTTTGTCACACTCTGAGCAGACGATAACACCTCTCTCAATGTCAAAAACAACCGGCTTCGCGCTGAAAAGAGGTTTGCCGCATCCTGAGCAAATTGTAAAGTCAGGATTGTATCCTTGTTCAAATGCAACCTTAGCTCTGAAAAACAAAGGGAAAAAATCATCGGGTTCAGAGTTTTCAATAACCTCCAAAGTTTCAGATAAAAGGTCAAAAACTCTGCGGCTGCTTTCTTTCTCTGTTCCGGCTGATTCAATAAATTTTAAACAGTTTGCAGCAAGTCCGGTTTTTCGCAGATTAGTTCTTATTTCCGGGTAACTCTTCATGAGACTGCCTTCTTTAAGAACTTGATACGCTCCACTCTTGTTGCTTTCGATTTTAAATAAAACTTGTGAAAAAACCTCTAAACATCCCCCAAATCTTTTTCTGCTTCTGCTTCCGCCAAACGCGAAAGCTGTTTGAACTCCGTGTGAAGCAGACAAAAATTTAACCCAAAGATCGTTCTCTTTAAATTTTCCTGTCTTAAGAATTAAAACTTTATCAGTTGTTTCCATATACTAGATGCGGAATTTCCTACTCGGAAATCGGAAACTCAAGAGTTTTAACTTTTCCCTTTGCGGCATTAAGAACTATCGGTTTGCCATCAGAAATAAGATTTACTCCACCGGCATTACCGAATTTTATTTTAAGGTTATTTACGTAGGGTAAGGAAACTGTTTCATTTTCCTGCAGAACATATTCCTTAGAAGTTCCGTCACTGGTAGCTTCCAACCAGCAAGATTCACCGGGCTTAGCGGTAATTACAACAGTATTTTTCACTATCGATTGAGCTTCAGTTTTCGGTGAGATTACCGGAGCAGCTTTTTTATCTTCAACTGGAGCAATCTCTTTATTTGAATCTGCTACCTGAGCTTCAGTTTGTGTCTCTCCAGCAGAGTATTCTGCTGGAACTTCTTTTGAAATATCTTCATTTTTTTCTTGAAGAGATTCCATATTGTGAGCATCAGTATTCACAATCTCTTTCGATTCATCAGTCACAACAACTTCTGATTTTTGGGATTTTCCAAAATTTAACAAGGAGCTGCCGTTGAGATAATAAACAAGACCTGCAAGAACAACCACTAGAATAATAATTAAAAAAATTGATGACTTAGATGAACTGGAGGGTATGTCAGAATAATTATTTTGAGATAAGCTGTTATCAGCACAAGAATTAATATCCTTTTTCTCATCACCCGGTTCGTCAATACAATAAAATTTTGAAAATTCATTTCCAATTTCTTCTGAGTCAAGGCCAAGCGCTTTTGCGTAGTTTTTTATAAAACCTTTAGCATAGACAGGGTGTGGAAAATCATTCTTATTACCGTCTTCAATCGCATGAACATTCACGCGGCTTAACTTGGTAAGCTCCATCATTTGTTCAACGGTAAGTCCTTGTTGTTCTCTTTCCGCTTTTAATCGGGAACCAAGCTCTTTTAAATCCATAAGTCCCTCATTAATGATAGTCTGGCTATTTTATTTAAATAAATTTTGTTTATTGATTTTGCCATTCAACAACACTTTTTTCAAAACACTACTTAATTTCAATAACTGCTTTTTCTCTCAGCTTATTTATAAAGTCATTGAAAACAGCGTCTTGTTTTTCTCTATAAAGGCGTTCGTAAATTACATCTCTGCTGTCAGCAAATGATTTAGTCGTTTGTTTTTCAAAAGAATCGAGTTTAAGCAAGGCTGACGACTGCTGAACTTTAAAGACCTGACTGATGTCTCCAACTTTAAGTCCATCTAATGCGTCATGCCATGTTTGCGCTAGATCATCCCACTCCAGAACCCCTAAATCTCCACCACTGCCCGCTCCGGGACCAGCAGTATATTTATCTGCGGCCTCTTCAAAAGTCATTTTACCGGAAATAATTTCTTCTCTAATATCATCAGCTGAGACTCCATCAGGGAAAAGTATTAATTTTAAGTGAACACTCTCTTTAACACTGCCTTGGTCGGTCTGAGTGCTGTTCCATACATTTTCAATTTCTTTTTCAGTTACTACAACTTTATTTTTAACTTTGTATGAAACAAGTCTGTGTTTACGAATATCCTTACGCAAAGTTTCTTTAAAATCTTCTAAATTTGTTTTTTGCAATGCAAGCTGGCGTAGAAAGTCTTCGTCAGAAAGATTGCTTGATTCTTTAATTCGGTTGATTTCGCCATCAATATCTTGCTCTGAAACTATGACTTTAAGCTTTTTTGCTTCCTGATCAATGATCATTTCATTAATCATGCGGTCAAGTATCTGGCTTCTTATATTTTTGATCTGTTGTGCATCTGCAGTTGAAATTGATTTTCCGAACTGCTTCATGATTGGGGCCATTTTGTCGTTCATTTCATACAATGTAATTATATCACCGTTAACGACTGCAACAATGCCATCAACTACTTTTTCTTCAGCATTGGCAGTGGTTTCGAACAAACTGATCAATATAATAAAAAAAACAATAATTACACGTTTCAACACATACTCTCCCATAAAATATATAGAGCAGGAATGCTTCGTATCCCGTTTTTAATTTAATCAAGCTGCCGGATTTATTCCTTCGCAAGATTAATAATTCCTCTGCCTAACTAAACTCTTTCACAGAAGTATGCAAGATTAGTAAAAAAACGAATATCTATTCAGCCTTCAGGTTAGCATCTTCCGTAGAAACAGGCTCTTCTGTTTCTTTTTGAGGCAATAATTCTTTGCTGATTTTAATGTCAGATTTCACAATCTTATCCTTGAGCCATAACTCAAATTTATCATCCAGCTTCTGTTCAAGAAGCACTTTTTCAATTGTTGGATAAGCTTGAAGAGGGGTTAATAAAGTGGCATCTTTTTTTTCTTTTAAAATTAAGCAGATAAATTCTTTTTCCTGAGTGATTACAGGGCTGGATTTTCCTATTCCAAGCTTTTGAACAAAAGGCTCCCAAGTGGCCGGCAACTGTCCATTTCTAACCCATATTTCTCTGACAGTAACCTCCTTCAAATTGCTTGATATCTCAGCTGGCGTAAGTCCTTTTCCGAATTCTTCAACCGCTTTAGTGACTAAATCACGGCTGCTTCCTTTGATCATTTCAAATTTGCTACCTGCCTGTATATAAAAATCCGACAGATGCGTGCGGTAATATTCTTCGGCTTCTTTGTAATCAATTTTAATTTCAGGGCGCAGTACCTGGCTGAAAAATTTATCCATTGCCAACTGATACCGCAGCTGTCTGCGCCATGAATTAAGATCAATATATTCTTCTATTAAAATCTGCTCAAATGCATTTCCGGGATAATCAGAACGAACCTGATCTTCAGCTTCTTTCAGTTCTTTATCCGTTACAGGGATATCACGTTCAGCAAGTTCCTGTGAGACAAGTTCCTGCACTATAATATCACCTAAAATTTGACCGTATTCGCTCCTGACCTGATTGACAGAAGGAATAAAACCCGCACTTCCGTCATGAGTTAAATCATATTTATAGTTAAGCTGTGAAAGATAAATAGGTTTCCCATTTACTCTCGCGATAATTCCGGGTTCATCTTTTTTGTTTTGACATCCGAGTAAAAAAATAAATGTCAGCATTAAAATCATAGTTACTTTTTTCATATATAATTCCCGTATGCTATCACTATAGCTTAAAGTTTTTCAACTAACGGTTCTAAGTCCTTACATATTTTGCTAAGGCCAGCGGCTATTTCAATGTCTTTATCAAAACGGATTTCAATACTTGCAGGCGGCTTGAGGCGTGCTGCGTGTTTATCATCAGCAATCCATTCCATCAATTTAGCAGGATCTACAGGATTTCTACTATCTTCCCATGTCAAAACAACTCTGGCAGGGAATAAATCTGCTCGCGTAACTCCGAGGTGTGCTAAATTTCGTTTCAGGTAAAGCACAGTTATAAAATTCTCAACTTCCTCAGGAAAATGTCCAAATCTATCTTTTATTTCTGCGGCAAGTTCTTCGATTCTAGCTTCTGTGTTCGCTGAAGAAAGTGCCCTGTAGTATCTGAGCCGCTCTCTGGCGTCCGGAACATAATCTTCCGGCAGATGCGCTTTGAAAACAAAGTTCATTTCAGGATCCGTTGCAACAGTGCTGTCATCACCTTTAATTCTGCGTACTTCTTCGTCAAGCATTTCCAGAAACAGGTCAAGCCCAACCTTTGCCATCTGTCCTGATTGAACTTCACCAAGGATATTACCTGCTCCGCGCAGTCTTAAATCTTCCATGGCAACTTTAAAACCTGCTCCTAGGTAATCAAGTTGAAGAATTATCTGCATGCGTCGCTTAGCTTTTTCGGATAAAGAATCAAGAGATGAAACTACGAAATATGCATAAGCCTGTCTGGTGCTGCGCCCTACTCTGCCTCGCAACTGGTAAAGCTGTCCAAGCCCGAACATTTGAGCCTGATCTACAATTAAGGTGTTTGCGTTAGGGAAATCGAGGCCTGACTCAATAATTGCGGTGGCAATAAGAATATCTAATTCTTTATGCCAGAATTTATGAATAGTATCTTCCAGATTTTTTTCCGACATCTGACCGTGAGCCATGCCGATTTTTGCATCAGGAGCAAGTTTTTTAACAAATTCAACGACCCGTTCAAGCCCCTGAACTCTGTTATGGACCCAGAAAACCTGGCCGCCTCTCTCCATTTCGCGCTTAATCACAGACGCAAGCAGTACTTCGTCTCGTTCAATCAGAGCTGTTTCAACAGGTTTGCGGTCAACTGGGGGTGTTTCAATGGTACTTAGGCTTCGCACACCGGATAGGGACAGCTGTAAAGTTCGCGGAATCGGTGTTGCCGTCAATGTTAACGCATCAATATTTTTACGCATTTCTTTGATGCGCTCTTTATGTCTCACACCGAAGCGCTGCTCTTCATCAAGAATAAGCAAGCCTAAATTCGGAGCTTCTACATCCTTAGACAAAACTCTATGTGTACCTATAAGAATATCAAGTTGTCCTGAAGAGATCTGTTCAAGAACTCTTTTCTGACTGTTTTTAGTAACAAATCGGCTGAGCATTCCGACTGTTACAGGAAATCCTTCCATACGTTGCAGAAAAGTCTGATAATGCTGTTCTGCCAGAACCGTCGTTGGACACAGCAAAATAACTTGCTTACCATCGAGTACTGCCCGGAATGCAGCTCTTAATGCAACTTCTGTTTTTCCGAACCCGACGTCGCCGCAGACGAGTCTGTCCATAGGTTCAGGGCTTTCCATATCTCTGAAGACATCTTGTATAGCCTTTTCCTGATCCGGAGTTTCTTCGAATCCGAAAGAGCTTTCAAATTCCCAGTACATGTCATTCAGTGGACCATAGGCGTATCCTTTGGCGACTTTTCGATACGCATACATTTCAACAAGCTCACCGGCGATTTTCTCAATTGCTTTACGCGCTTTTTCGCGGGTCTTGGACCAACGGCTGCCGCCAAGTTTATCTAATACAGAACAGGTCCCTTCCGGACCTTTGTACTTTTGAACAAGGTTGAGTCTGTCTACAGGAACATATAATTTATCATCCCCGTCAAAAAAAAGTAGAAGATAGTCATTAGAAACATCCCCTACTTTAAAATGGTGCAACCCGCCGAATCTTGACAACCCGTAATCTCTATGGACAAGTAAATCTTCTGGAAGCAAGTCTTCATAACTCGTCATTCCTTCAAACGCTTTATCTCTGACTCTTGTTCCCTTTGCGGATTCAGGCTGGAGTACATCTTCACCTAAAATAAGTGTTTGATTCCACTCAAGTTCCATTCCGGTTTTTAGGGGTGAAATAAGAGCGTATACGCCTCTATTCAGCGGCGAATATTCAGTTGAAATAGAAAGCTGTTCTGATTCGATGAGTGATAGAAATTTTTTTCGGGATCTGTCAGTTTTAAAACTTAGAACTGTTTGGAATCTTTCAGAGCTCCATTCCTTAAGTCCTGCAACAAGTGCAGCCCAAGGCCTTTTTATCTGCTCTGGCTTCCAGAATAGATCAGTGAATGCGGTCAATGATCTTTCAGAAAGATCAATTCCGTTTTTTTCTCTGCCTATAACGAGATCTTCGTATACAATCTGTCTTTCATCTCGCCATGTAGATCTGGCTTTTTCCTCATTCCAGCAAATAGTATTAACAGGCCACCTACAACCGGAATGAGCATTTTTGTCATGAAGAAAAGTTTTCCAGCTGTACTCATGATCTTGAAGCCGCAATCTTAAATTGGAGGCAGAGGAAAGGATATAAACAGCTTTTTTAGATAAAAATGATTTAAGATCAGTGCATTCCGGATAAAAAAGACCCGGCCAGATCATTCCGTCAGCATTGCCAATTTTTTCACTAAGTTTTGCATGCCCTTCTGAGGAAATATCTCCCGTAGTTTTTAACTTTTCCCAAAGTTTTGCAGCATCATTAATGCTGTTTCCAGTCAACATTGCCGGAGCGACCGGAAGCAGGGTTATATCATCTAAATCGGCTTTGGAACGTTGGGATGAAGGTTCAAAAACACGGATTTCTTCAAGAATATCACCGAAAAATTCTAATCGGACTGGCAGGTCATATCCCGGGGCATAAACATCAAGGATATCCCCGCGCATGGACATTTCGCCATACTCCGAGACCAATTTCGTTCTGGAATATCCCCATGAAATTAATTGTTCCATGAGGAGTTCCGGCTCCATCTCTTCGCCTTTGGAAAGATTAATATAATTATTTTCCAAAACTGAAGGCATAGGCCATTTGGGCAGCAGATTGTCAACAGTCATCAGTACAGACTGTTTGCCGCCGCGAGTCAGAGCATGCAATGCTGTCCAGCGTTCAGCCCATTCAGAAGCAACCGGGGTTTTGCAAAGATACGGTGGCAGAAAAACCCAATCTCTTTCCCATGCCGGAACAATTTTATTATTTTCAATAAAATCATTACGGCTTAGCAAAGTGATTAACGCCTTTAATTCAGCATATTCGCGCGCACCGGGGGCAATCATGACAACAGATTGGCCTCTGGAGTGCAGACTGTGAGCGGTAAAAGCCTGCGTTCCGGGACCACTCTTAAATATTCGTGCAGTGTTTCCTTTTCCGGCGGCGAAAGGGGTAAGTTCGGAAGGTAAAGACAATTTTGCTCCAAAATTATTATGAAAAGTAAAAGCCGTCCTCCAGATACGTCAGGGGACGGCTTTTTTTTGCAAAGAAACTGCTCTGTTGTCCAGTAAATAGATGCTAACCACAAATAAATCTGAAACGAGTAAATCAACTAATAAGCAATCTGCAATAACTACAGGATCATAAATGTTCCTTAATCAGGCTGCAACCGTCTTAAATATTTGATTAAACCTGTGCCAGCATTTCCTGTTCGTCACCTGAAAGCAATCTGTTAAGATCAAGCAGAATAAGCAGTCTGTCTTCGAGCTTGCCTACACCGCTGATATATTCAGATTCGAGTCCTGAAACAACCGGTGGCGCCGGTTCAACCGTATTTGACGGGATTCTAAGAACCTCGGAAACAGAATCAACCACAAAACCTACTATCATATCATTTATTTCAATAACAATGATACGAGTATTCTGATCATGCTCTCGAATTTCGAGACCGAACTTACTTCTTAAGTCAATAATTGGAATAACCTTCCCGCGAAGGTTTATTACGCCCTCAACGAATACAGGAGCCCGGGGAACTTTAGTGATTTCCATGGTCCGGATAATTTCCTGAACCTTAAGGATATCAACTCCGAACTCTTCTTCGGCAATGCTGAAGGTGACTAGCTGGATAAGTTCGGCATCTTGCCTTTTCTTACCTTCTTCCATTCATGCCCCCTGTTAGTTGCTATTGCAGTGCACGGTCAAAATATTTTAACCGTGTAAAAGTTTTAATTAAACGAAATACACACATTTATATATTATATTATTATTCATCTGAAATATTTGCAAGCTAATCATAAAATTATAAAACAATTTATTCATTTTTTTTGTTTATAGAAAATTGACTACTGTCCCAAAAATGACTACTTGTAAATCTGATTAGCAAAAAAAAGCGATAAGGCGAAGACTCAGGAGGGTATGAACTCGCATGGCTCAGTTTTCCCCAACGGATAATGTTACTCTGGAAGACCAGATTAAATCATTAGCAAATGATGAATTGCTTGATTTCTGGGAAGAAACCCAGTTTCTTGCAAAGATGTTAAATCAAGAAAACCAAGAAGAAATTCCATACAACCCAGAATATGAAAGATTAATTTTGCAGGAACTGCAACTCAGATCGTGCATGAAAACTCTCTCACCTTAGATTGATTTAAAGGCCCGCTCCATGCGGGCCTTTAAATTTTGATTAAAATTAAACAGATTCACCGACAGGCTTACGGCCGACGCTGAAATAAGCGAAACCATTGCTGCCCAGATAAGAAGGATCATAAAGATTTCTACCATCAAAAATAACAGGAGCAAGTAATGCTTTTTTCACTTTATCGAAATCTGGATTTCTAAACTGATTCCAGTCAGTAACAACTGCAACGGCATTTGCTCCCTCAAGAGCTTCGTACTGGCTATCTACGATCTCCACCAGATCATTATCACACAAAATTTCTTTTGCTTTAGTATGAGCTACCGGGTCAAAAGCTCTAATTTTCATTCCTGCCGCGGTCAGCTCAGAAATTATGGATAAAGCAGATGATTCTCTCATATCATCGGTATTAGCCTTAAATGCAAGCCCCCATATTGCAAGAGTTTTACCTTTGACTCCGCCCTGAGGCTCAAAATAATCAAGAATTTTGTTGGAAAGCATTTTTTTCTGTCTGTCATTAACAGAATCAACAGCTTCAATAAGCTCGGCTTTCGCTCCGACTTCTTTTGCGGTGTTGATCAGGGCTTTCACATCTTTAGGGAAGCATGATCCACCGTAGCCTACGCCCGGATAAATAAAGTAATACCCGATGCGATGATCAGAACCTATTCCGAGCCTGACTTCACGCACATCCGCACCGACCTGTTCGCAAATACCGGACATTTCGTTAATAAAAGAAATTTTTGTGGCAAGCATGCAGTTAGCGGCATATTTTGTCATTTCCGCGCTTCTGGTTCCCATAAAAATCAGCTTTTCTCTGCTGCGGGCATATGGAGCATATAAGGTTTCGAATTCCTTACATGTTTCTTTCTTTTCTGTTCCGACAACAACCCTGTCAGGTTTCATAAAGTCGCTGACTGCGTCACCTTCTTTTAGAAATTCCGGATTTGAAGCAACATCGAAATCAAGGTCTAAGCCTCTTTTTTCAAGTTCTGCTTTAACTATTGTACGAACTTTATCAGCGGTTCCAACCGGAACAGTTGATTTATCAACAATGATTTTATAATCATTCATGGATTGCCCTATTTCACGAGCGACATTTTCCACAAAACTTAAATCACAACTTCCGTCTGAACCGCAGGGAGTTCCGACCGTAATAAAAACAAAACGGGCTTTATCAAGCCCCTCTTTCAGACTGGTAGTGAAGAAAAGTCTTTTATCTTCGTAGTTTCTTTTAACAAGACCTGCGAGACCAGGTTCAAAAATATGAATTTTGCCTTCTTTAAGTGTCGCAACAACGTCTGGATTGACATCAACACACCAAACATGGTTTCCCATTTCAGCGAAACAGGCTGCGCTGACAAGCCCTACGTATCCGGTTCCTACAATACATATGTTCATTATTTATTCTCTCAATGCTATTCTTTACGTTAAAAAAAGACTCACTAACAGGCCGCCCAGAAAAGTCAAATTGAGCAAGGCCGTTATGATCAGGTACACAGCGGATAACGTTATTATATTTTTACTGTCAACTATCAGAGGGTTACAAAGATATGACAGTTGCCTTCAATCATCAATGGCTATATTGTCATTTCACAAAATAGATCTATATAAAGGTATGCAAAAATAAATTAATTCAACACGAAAAGTATATTTCCGGGAGGATATAAACATGCCATTATTATGCGTCAATGTTGATCATGTTGCAACAATAAGACAAGCCCGTTTAGGCACAGAACCGGATCCGATAGTTGCCGCGGCAATGTGTGAACAAGCCGGAGCTACCGGAATTATTATGCATTTACGTGAAGACAGAAGACATATTCAAGATAGAGATATTAATCTTATTGCACAGACTATCCAGACAAAATTTAATTTTGAAATGGCTGCAACTGAAGAAATGCAAGCCTTCGCTCTTAAAATTATACCTGCCACAGTGTGCCTTGTTCCGGAAAAAAGAGCAGAGCTTACAACAGAAGGCGGTCTTAATTGCGTGGGACATGAAGATAAACTGATAAAATATCTTGCGCCTATCCATGAAGCAGGAATCAGGTCGAGCCTTTTTATTGATGCGGATCCAGCTCAGATTAAAGCGGCGCACCAGATCGGTTCTGAATATGTTGAAATTCACACCGGCCATTTTGCTGACGCTAAAACAAGACCTGAACAAAAAAAAGAGCTGAAAAAAATAATCGACGGTATTAAAAGAAGTCAGAATCTGGGATTGAAAGTTAACCTCGGTCACGGCCTTAATTATACCAATATTTTGGATTTTGCTAATGTTCCCGGGATTTGCGAATACTCTATCGGGCATTCAATTATGGCCCGCGCAATTTTCCTCGGAATAGATCGCGCAGTAAAAGATATGGTTGAAATTATCAGAACCTTTGTGGATTAATAATGATAGTAGGCTTAGGCATTGATATCACGGAACTTGACCGCATAAAAAGCTCGCTGGAAAAATTCGGCGAGCGTTTTATGAAGACTTTCCTTACTGAAAATGAAATAAAATTAGTTCCCGAAGTAAACTATGTCCAACATCTTGCTGCACGGTTTGCCGCAAAGGAAGCCGCTGTAAAAGCACTTGGAACCGGTTTTTCCGAAGGTATTACCTTCAAAAACATCGAGATATTCAATCTTAAATCAGGTGGACCTGAGCTTAAATTTAATGGCAAAGGGCTTGAGCGTTCCCTTGAATTAGGTGTAGAGAGTGTACTCATCTCAATAACTCATGGACGGGACACCGCTGCTGCTGTCGTAATTCTTGAGAAATAACATCCGGGGGTAATTATGTTTTCTCCGCTTCCAACACCTGTTGAAATGTCTGGATGGGATAAGGCCGCAATTCACGATACAGGTATCCGTGGTGAAATTCTTATGGAGAATGCCGGACGTGAAGCTGTTTCTACCCTTCTAAGCGAATTCGGTTCGGTTAAAAACAAGTCTATCCTCATCATCTCAGGCTCCGGAAACAATGGAGGAGACGGCTTTGTCATGGGCAGACAATTGGCGGACCTCGGTGCAGAAGTACTTATCCTGCATACTGCGCCTAAAAATAAGTATAAAGGTGACGCTTTATACCATCTTAAACTAGCTATAAAATCAGGCGTTCAGCTCAAACATTTCCGCGCTGTCGATAAAATTAATCTTCATGAATCTGATATTATTATTGATTGCTTGCTTGGAACAGGCTTTAATAATGAACTACGCCCTTTTGCCACAAAAATTGTTGAAGCTGTAAACAAAGTAAGAAAGCATTCATTTATTTTTGCTATCGATGTCCCTTCAGGGCTCAACTCTCTTAGCGGAAAAGCTCAGCCGGTAGCTGTCATTGCTCACACTACCGTGACATTTGAAGCCGCAAAAGTAGGACTTATTCTTCCTGAAGCTAAACAGTTTACAGGGAAATTAATTGTCAAAAAAATTGGCATCCCAAATAAGGTTAAAAATGATCATCCTGTAAGCCATTATTTGATTAATGACAGCATTTACGACCACCTACCACCCCTTACGCCGACCATGCATAAAGGAACTTCCGGGCATGTTTTAATAATCGGAGGGGCCATCGGACTTACCGGGGCACTGCAACTTGCCGGACTTGCTGCCTTAAGAGCCGGAGCAGGTTTAGTCACTCTCGCATGTCCTGCCGGTCTTGCTTCCCAAGTGAAAGCATATATGCCGGAACTTATGACTATGGGGCTTGGCTCCGGTGATCATTGGAATGATCAGGCTGTTGAAGATCTTATTCCCTTGCTCGGTAATTATTCCGCCATTGCTATAGGCCCGGGTCTGGGAAGAACTGAAGGAGCAATGAATATCGTTGAAGCAATGATTTCTGCAGGGCACCCTCCTGCCGTTTTTGATGCAGACGCGCTTTATGCCCTGTCCCGAAGGTCGCATCTATTGATTTCAATTGCAGAAAATTCTATTTTCACTCCTCACCCCGGAGAAATGGGCCGTTTAATTAATAAAAGTATAGCTGAAATTGAATCCGCGCGCATTGAGACAGCCCATAAATACGCAGTTTCCAAAAAAGTTATACTTGTCCTTAAGGGTGCTGGAACAATTATAGGCTGTCCGGACGGTAAAACGATGATATCTCCTATTTCCGCTCCGAATCTCGCAGCAGCCGGGTCGGGAGATATCCTATCAGGAATTACCGTGGCATTACTTGCCAGAGGTATTCCGGCTATGCAAACTGCCTGTCTCGGGGTATACTTACATGGTAAATGCGGACTTTATATAAATAGAAATTTCCCACACAGAGGTAATATTGCTTCTGAAATTGCCAACTCACTTCCCCAAGTACTTAAGGAGGAATTATGCTAACTGCTAAAGACATTATGACATCCGGAGCTCTTACACTCTCACCGGATTCCGAAGTATCCGTCGCTGCAAAGCTGTTGCTTGAAAAACATCTGAACGGTGTCCCTGTTGTTGATTCAGAGGGTGCTCTTGTCGGTGTAATCTGCCAAAGCGATTTGGTTGCGCAGCAGAAAAGTATTTCTGTTCCTTCATTTTTCACAATACTTGACGGTTTTATTTCGCTGTCATCAAGTGATGATTTTGAAAAAGAAATAACTAAAATTTCAGCTACTAAGGTTAAACAGGCCATGACTCCTAATCCTGTAACCATAACACCTGAAACAAGCATTGAAAAAATTGCCGATCTGATGGTTGGAAAAAAACTTTACACTTTACCTGTTGTAGAAAACGGGAAGCTTATAGGTGTTATCGGCAAAGAAGATGTGCTAAAGGTGCTGATTAAATCCTAATGACAAAGAAAAAGTTGATAATAAACCTGCCGGACGTGGAGGCAACGTTAAGACTTGGCTCCACTCTGGCGGATTTCTTCCAAAAAAAAAATGAATTCATTCCAATTTTTCTTAGCGGAGATCTTGGAGCAGGAAAAACAACATTTGTCAGAGCATTTGTAGAATCGCTTCCCGGTGCGGAAAACGCAGAAGTTAGCAGTCCAAGTTTCAATATTCTTAATATTTACCCCACAAAACCGCAAATTGAGCATTTTGACCTGTATAGACTTGAAGGCCAATGCCCTGATGATGAGTTTTTTGATTTATTGAACAACAAAAAAACTTTGACAGTTGTAGAGTGGATTCAGTATCTCAATATTGAATTTTGGCCTGATAACGCACTACTCTTCACTTGGAAAACTACCTCAACCGGTAGAAAAATCGAATTGACCTTTCATGGCTTTGCGACCCTCCTCTTCGAAGAGATTGCCACACTTCTAGAGTCTTTTTAACAACTTACGTTAAATAAATGTGGTAAGGAGATAATGTTCAAATGAACATAGTAGTACAGAAATTCGGAGGAACCTCAGTCAGGAACCTCGAATGTATGAAGCAGGTACTCGAAAAAGTAATGGTACCTTACGAGCAAGGCAACAAAGTCATTGTAGTATTATCCGCAATGTCCGGCGAAACCAATAGACTGATTGCTCTTGCAAAAGAATGGTCAAAAACTCCGGATCTTGCTGAGATGGATTCTCTTGTTTCAACCGGAGAACAAGTTTCAACAGCTTTGTTTACAATGCTCCTTAAAGATAAGGGTATTAAAGCCCGCTCTCTTTTAGGTTTTCAGATGCCCATTAAAACAAATACAGCTCATTCCCGCGCACGAATTTTAGACATGGGCAGCGATGAGATTTTCAGTCTGTTAGATAAGTACGATATTTTAGTCGTCGCCGGATTTCAGGGATGTACGGAAGAAAAACGTATTACAACCCTGGGGCGCGGCGGTTCAGATACATCCGCAGTTGCTATGGCTGCAGCTGTTAACGCTGATGTTTGTGAAATTTACACAGACGTCCCCGGAGTTTTTACAACCGATCCTAACATCTGTAGCCAAGCACGAAAACTTGATACTGTTTCCTATGATGAGATGCTGGAAATGGCCAGCATGGGAGCAAAAGTTCTACAGATACGTTCAGTTGAATTTGCAAAAAAATATAATGTAAAAGTCCATGTTCGCTCAACTTTCAGCGATGAAATAGGGACATTTGTTACTCAGGAGGATAAAGATATGGAATCGGTTATGGTTTCCGGCATTGCATATGACAAAGATCAGGCACGCGTTACTCTTGCAAAAGTTCTCGATAAGCCGGGTGTATCCGCAACTCTCTTTACTCCTCTGGCTGAGAACGGCGTTCTTGTTGATATGATTGTTCAGAATCCCAGCCGTGACGGTCGCACTGATATGACTTTCACAATTCCAAGAGCCGACCTTGAAATTACTCTTGAAATTCTAGATAGAATTAAAGACGAAATGGGTGCTCAGGAAATTCTTTATGATCAGAATGTCTGTAAAGTTTCAGTTATCGGTGTTGGAATGCGTAATCACTCAGGTGTCGCATCTAAAGCATTTCAGGCACTTCGGGATGAAAATATCAATATCATGATGATCAGCACCTCTGAAATTAAAATTACCTGCCTCATTGAGGAAAAATACACTGAACTTGCCATCAGAACGCTCCACAACACGTTCGGGCTTGATAAAAGCGGGTCCGTCGAAAATATGCTGTAACTATGAAAACAATAAAAATATATGACACTACTCTGCGCGATGGAACTCAAAGCGAAGAAATAAACTTATCTGTGCAAGATAAGATACGCATTACTAAAAAGCTTGATGAGCTTGGCGTACATTATGTTGAAGGCGGATGGCCTGGATCAAATTCCACGGATAAGGAATTTTTCGAAGAAATTAAGAATTACCATTTAGAAAATTCCAAAGTTTCAGCTTTTGGATCAACTCATAACACACGGCTTCAGCCGGAAAATGATCCGAACCTCGCTGCTCTTGTTGAGTGCGGGGCTAAAGTTGTAACTCTTTTCGGAAAGACTTGGGATTTTCACGCTACGGATGCCTTAGGTGTCAGCTTAGATCGAAATCTTGAACTGATCAGCAACAGTATCGGCTTCATGCGTAAGCATGTTGAAGAGCTGTTCTTTGATGCGGAACATTTTTTTGATGGATTTAAAGCTAATCCTGATTTTTCATTGGCATGTCTTAAAGCTGCCCATGATGCCGGAGCGGATGTACTTGTTTTATGTGACACTAACGGCGGAAGTCTGCCGGAAGAAGTTGCAGAAGCTTGTAAAACAGTTCTTTCGAATATTCCAGGTTCAAAAGTCGGGATTCATACTCATAACGACTGTGAACTTGCTGTTGCAAATTCACTTGCTGCAGTTAAAAGCGGTGCAATCCAAATTCAAGGAACAATGAACGGATATGGCGAACGGTGCGGAAACGCCAACCTTTGTTCTATCATTCCCAACCTTGAACTGAAAATGGGTTATAACACTATCGGTAAAGAAAATTTGAGTATGCTGAAAAGTATTTCAAATTACATTACTGAAATAGCGAATCTTCGTCCGTTTCTCAGGCAGCCTTACGTCGGCGCGGCTGCTTTTGCGCACAAAGGCGGTGTTCACGTCAGCGCAGTTATGAAAGATTCGAAAAGCTACGAACATATTGATCCGATACTTGTCGGAAATGATAGACGTGTTTTACTTTCCGACCTTTCAGGTAAGAGCAATATTATCTATAAAGCTCACCAGTTCGGGTATGATCTGCAAAAAGATGATCCTGCGGTTAAAACTATTCTTGCAGACATTAAAGAACGCGAAAGTATCGGGTTTGAATATTCCGCAGCGGAAGCTTCTTTTGAATTGCTGTTCTTTAAAGCTATGGGCTGGTCCAAACGGTACTTTGAATTTATCAACTTTTTTGTAGTTGATGCAAAGCGTAAAGAAGACACTGAGCCTTTTTCTGAAGCGACTGTTATTGTTAAGGTTCATGGACAGGAAAACCATACGGCAGCTTCCGGAGACGGCCCGGTAAACGCGCTTGATAAAGCTTTGCGTAAAGCTCTTGAGCCGTTTTATCCAAGTCTTAAAAATGTTCGCCTTATGGATTTTAAAGTTAGAGTTTTGAATGGTGCAATCAGGGATTCAAGCGGAACAAGTTCAAATGTTCGCCTACTCATCGAATCTACTGACGGAAAAACTCAGTGGACAACAATGGGAGTCAGCAATAATATTATTGAAGCCAGCTGGCAGGCACTAGTTGATTCCATCAACTACAAATTATTCAAGGATGATCCACAAAAATGGCCAAGCTCAATGTAGACGGTGCAACTATTGAGGACACAACTAAGATTTCAATCTTGTGCGATAATCATACTACAAAGGATTCTTTAGGCAAAGAATGGGGCCTTTCTATGGCCCTTAATATGCCTCATGGGGCTCTTTGGCTATGGGATTGCGGCGCAAGCTCGCTTTTCCTGCAAAATGCGGTAGAGATGAATGTTGACATAAATAAAGCTAAAGGGATCGCCCTTAGCCATGGACACTGGGACCATACCGCAGGCATGGATGCTCTTATGGAAACAGATTTTATGGGGCCGGTTTATGCTCACCCGAATTTTGCGGCCAAGCGTTACGCTCTCTGGGAAGACGATAAAGTTAAAGAAGCTTCATTCCCGTGTGAATATCCCGGCACAATAATCGTGCGTGATCATACTGAGCTGGATACGGGCTTGTTCATGATCACTGAAATTCCACGCATTGCAGGTCTTTTTGAAGCAACAAGTGGCCTTTTTATTGATCCGGAAATGAACATTACAGATCATGTCCCGGATGATTCATTTTTACTTTTGATGACGAAGTCCGGTCCGGTTGTTGTTTTAGGCTGCTGTCACAGCGGACTTGCAAACAGTTTGTATCATCTGCGTGATTTGACCGGTCTTAAATCAGTTCATGCTATTATCGGCGGACTTCATCTTTTTGAAGCTGATGTTAATGAATTTGAAAGCACAGCCAAAGTAATTGAAGAGTTTAATCCTAAGATGATTGCTGCCGGTCATTGCACCGGTGATAAGGGTTATGAGTTCTTGAAAGACAGACTCTCATGCTCTGTTCTGCCAATGGGGTCTGGAGCTGTATTTGAATTTTAATAATATACTCTGCTCACTATATTATTTGCGTTTATTTAAATAAAAATCTCCTTGGAAATTAATTTTTCCAAGGAGATTTTTACAATTGCATAACTTAATATTAAAACTTACAAATCAAATCCTAACTGTTCACTCAATTCTTTATGTGAAAACCCATTTTGTACTTTATCCCAGTAGCAATTTTGGAGTTTCCATGTATTCAGCGGAAGTTCAATGTTTTTCGACTTTAATAACACATTGCTGATTTTTTCAGCAGCGAGCACATTTTTATTCAGCATATCGCAAAGAGTTGTTGATATACGATAAATCAAAGCATCATTATCAGGATGATCGCGGCCTGTTCCTTTAATAAATGCTATGAAATCATCACATGCTGAAACATCAGTAAACAGATATGTCCAGACAAGTGGAGCCCAAAGCTCTTTCCATTTTTGGGACCATATTTGGGTCGTTTGATAATCTTCAAATTCAATAAAAATATCCGGTCCGTACTCAACGACAGGTAACAACTTTCTGTCCCAACTGTTGTCAGAAACTCTTTTTACCCAAGCCATTGAAAGAGATTGCCTTTTTTTCCATGATAATTGATCAAGATTAAATATTTCTTTATATCCGGTCTTTACCCCGTCAACTTTAACATTCCCGGATATTAAGTTGGATTCCTTGGTCCATTCCCATTTATAAGCAGTTACAGCCGATTCAAGATTCCACTTTATTTCAGCTTGCCCTCGCAAACATGATCTGCCATTGCCTTCGAGTCTGATTGACACAGACGCTCCAGGCCAATCTACACGCCCTTCTTCATCCGGGACGGGGAAGGCTCCTTCTGCGGAAAGCCTTACAAGACCCTGCGCTATCAAACTTCCAGGAGTCTCACTTTGTAATTTAATTTTACTTTTCCAAAGATCTGCGCCGGAACCGTATCTTTCTTCATTAGATTTGGCTCTGGCTATGATCTGTAAAAACTTTTCTTCAAGACCGATCAGCCCTGTACTTTCAGCGATCTCGATAGCTCTTAGAGCAAACGACATATCATTTAACGGTTCAAGTCTGGCTAGATCATCAAAAAACCATCCACAACTGGCAAATGAGGACAAAGCCCATTTCTGCATAGATAGCAATTTCCACCCCAAATTTGCTTGAGATGAATTTTCATTACACTTAAAGTAAAGCTTGAAGAAATCGTCTTGACTCAAAGTTCCGCTAAGCACTTTACCATACTCAACTAATGCCGTGCGAGGATCATTGAAAACAATTTCACCGGCAGCAAAAAAATGTTTATCCATCAGTGTTTTTATTTCATTCAAACCATCCCTAAGAGGCATTCTCCACTGCTGATTCCATCCGTTATGACCACCTGTGCAACAGCCGCAATCTGAACGCCATCTTTCGACTCCATGATAGCAGCTCCATGAGGAATTTTCACGAATTTTCACTTTTCGTGTAGGCGGGTTCTTCTCAAGGTACGCCCCGTAGTTAGTGAGATTGATGTCGTCGCGGCCTATAGTTCCTTGCGATAAAACGTAAGCAAGAGCCATTTCTCCGAATTCGAAATGATGACCGTAGGTCTCCCCGTCTGTGCCGATTGAAAGTAACCCTTCACCTGAAGCACCGGAAAGTTTGTTCCAAAAACTGTCGCCATTCTTGAGTAGCCCTTCAAATGCAACAGCCTGTGACAATCCGCCA
This sequence comes from Desulfovibrio gilichinskyi, assembly GCF_900177375.1. Taxonomy (NCBI): domain Bacteria; kingdom Pseudomonadati; phylum Thermodesulfobacteriota; class Desulfovibrionia; order Desulfovibrionales; family Desulfovibrionaceae; genus Maridesulfovibrio; species Maridesulfovibrio gilichinskyi. The sequence goes on from NZ_FWZU01000001.1 coordinate 721,591, forward strand.
TCATAGAAAAATACAGATATAGTTTTTCCTGACGGAAGCTCTACCAGATAAGGTTCCTTAATGTTGAGTGAACCTTCATCAATCTGAATCCAATCATCAGAATTAAGCTCAGAAACGGCTTCTGCCTGACGCGGTGCAAGCAAAGTGTAGACAATCCCCTGTTTAGCCAAAGCCTCAAGCGAAGCTGTATTGCACGCTGTTTCTGAAAGCCACATACCTTCAGGTTTACGCATAAATCTAGATTCAAAGTCTGCTATAGCCCATGCAACTTCTGCTTCTTTATCTAATTCTGAAGCAAGCGGCATGATCACGTGATGATAAATTTGAGCGATAGCATTTCCATGCCCCCAACGTTTAAGGCTTTTTGCATCAGCTTCTATGATTTTTTCATAGAGTCCCGGTTCTGCACGCTCAATCCAGCTGAAAAGGGTCGGTCCAACATTAAAACTCATCCATTCATAACAATTAGTTATGTCGAAAATACCTTTATCGCCCATTCGTCTGGACCAAGCTAACGGACCATAACTTTCGCGACAGATTCGCTCGTTCCAATGTCTGAAAGGAGCCGCACTACCTTCCGGAAAGATCATATCCAGCCAAGGGTCTTCACGGGGTGGCTGATAAAAATGCCCATGAATGCATAAAAATTTCCCAGACATTTCGAACCTCACTTTTATGATTTTATTTTCATTTACCTTAAATATCGCTGTAATAATATTAATATACCAAGGAGTCTTATTTAAGCTTAGGTTCAAATCTTAGCATATTCAACTTTTAAGGCAATAAATTTAACGCTGAAAATCATTTCAATTTGTTTTTTACTATTTATCAAAAAAAGACTCCCGTCATCTAGTGATGCCGGGAGTTAATATTAAAACATTTATATGTGTTACTGACAAATCAGCGCATATATCCCAGTTGTTGCAACAACCTGGATGCTTTAGTGGATAAAACAAAACCACTTCTATATTTAACGGAAGACCCTTTTAGTGAAATTTTATTTATAAATCCTACATCCAGAAGAACATTAATCACATCTGATGCATAGCTGTTAAGCAAAAGTCTTTTAGGCGCAATCCCGCAAAATTGAGTCACTCTGGACAAATGGTAAATATCCATCAAGGCCCTGATATGTTCTTTATCCAGACAGTCATGTACATCAACGTCCAAGCCGCAAAAACTGTCCCAATCGTTATCTTTTATATCCAGATAAACGTTTTCAAGCTCTTCATCAGCTTTTTTAGATACCTTATATCCAACGAGACTGTTTCCGCATGAACTGCAAATACGCCCTTCTTCAACCAGCCCGAGTTCCTGCAATTCGCATATAAGAGTATCATCATAAAAAGCGGCTTCTCGTTGAGGAAGCAAACCATGATAACGCTTTATGCAAGAATAACTTTTAATATGTTTTAACAACTGTAAATGGCGTTCGTTTAAGACCATATGAACAGCAACCTCCCTAATTAGGGTAATTAAGTCTTCCTAATCATAATTTTGTTGAATTCTGCAAGTGGCAGGCGCCAAACAGATAATTGACTGACAAACAACATCTCATTGCAAGAGAGATGTTGTTTGTCAACGCGAGTCGTATAGACTCCGTTCAGTCGTTTATCTCGTTAACACTGAGTTATATATCATTATTTAATAGTTCATATTAAAGATAAACTCACTATGTTACAATTGTGTTACTTTAATACACCTTTTTACAGTTCATATTATCTGGCGCAAAAAAAAAGATTATTTCATAAAAAAAGAGCCTTTTGTAATACACAAAAGGCTCTGAAATATTTTGACTTAAATTTTACTATTTCGAACTGAATAACTTTAAAGGAGGCTTGAATTTTGTTGCAGGAGCTTCTTTTTCCTCGGTGATTCCTTTTGGAATCTTTGCAAACAAATTCTTACAACAGTAACATTCCCAATGTTTTTCTCTTTCCTGAAGTCTGATTAAAGTTCCTTCCTTATCATAACAGACCTGACAATATGGTCCGGTTATATCAGAATCCTCTTTAATCCAATATTTTTGTCCATCAAAATCCATGCATTCCGCAAGGTCGAGGATATTCGCAACTTCCTTTATCTGAGAGCGTAACTCTTTGTTTTCGCTGTATAATTCAAGATAATCTTCCTGAATAATTTTCAAAAGATGTATTGCTTCTTCACTGCGGTCATCCCTGAAAAGTTCGAGAACTTTTCTAAAATTAGTAGCATGAATTGATTTTTTTCTCATAATAATCACCCTCTTTTGCTTACAAATATGAAGCTGCTTAAATATCATATCGGTAAAACTAAAATATGCTTTAGACTTATAACTATATTTTTTGCTACCATTGACAGGTTGTTGCATGGTTCATATATCAGCATTGCTTTTACCATGATTAGACTGAGCCTTGCGGACAAATATTGCTTTAAATTAAATAAGAATGAGATCAGGAGCAGAAATGGAAGAATCAATTAAAAATTTTAAAAGAGTTCTTGAAGAACATCATGAATGGCCTTGTGAATACACCTTTAAATTTATCGTTCCTTCAAAATCACTTGGCGAACTTAAAAGCCTTCTTGAAGGAATTGCTCATTCTGAAAAAGACTCGAAAACAGGTAAATACACCAGTGTTACTGCGACTGTTACCGCAGACTGCTCAGACTTCATTCTCAATTTATATCAAAAAGCCGCAACCATTGAAGGGCTTATTTCGCTATAACTATAATTTAAGAATATTCTGTTATGCAGAATGAAGGTTGACTTCCTTCAGTCCTTGTTTAAAAATGACGCGGTTTCATTATACATATAGTTAATAAATCTATATCTAAGCGTCGACTGTATAAGCAATTTACTTAAGTTCAACCTGCTCTCCTCTAAAGATTAAATGTTAAATTAACAATTTTTCTACTGACAGCGGGTGTTCTTTATTTTGATATTTTCAACAAATCAATAAATTATCCAATGTTTTAAGATACTCCCGGAGGATTTTCTAAGCGATGAGCGATTACAAAAAGACCCTGTGTCTGCCAAATACCCAATTTCCAATGAAGGCAAACCTCAAACAGCGTGAGCCTGAAATGCTTAAACGCTGGGAAGAGACCGGGGTTTATAATAAAATGGTCGAAGCCAATAAGGATGCAGAGCAGTATGTTCTGCATGATGGTCCTCCTTACGCAAACGGGCACATTCACATGGGTACTGCCATGAACAAGGTGCTTAAAGATATCATTATTAAATCCCGTAACCTGCAAGGTCAGAAAGCTGAATACGTGCCGGGATGGGATTGTCACGGTCTGCCGATTGAACATAAAGTAGAACAGGATCTTAAGAAAAAGAAAAAAGATCTCCCTACTCTAATCATCCGCAAACTTTGCCGCGAATATGCGCTTAAGTATGTAGACATTCAGCGTAAAGAATTTAAACGCCTTGGAGTAATGGGTGTATGGGATAACCCGTACCTGACTTTAAAACCTGAATATGAAGCAGCGACAGCCCGTGAGCTAGGACGTTTTATGGAAAACGGATCTGTTGTTCGCGGAAAAAAACCGATCCATTGGTGCTGTTCTTGTAAAACCGCTCTGGCAGAAGCAGAAGTCGAACATGAAGACAGCACATCTCCATCAATTTATGTCCGCTTTCCTTTAAATGATAAGAAAGTTCTGGAAGTTCTTCCTTCAGACATTTCATCTAAAATAGATTTGTCGCGTACATATGTCTGTATCTGGACCACTACTCCGTGGACAATGCCTGACAATATGGCAGTGGCTCTGCATCCTGAATTTGATTACTGCGTAACTGAAGTTAATGGTGATTTCTACATTCTAGCTGAAAGACTTCTACCGGTTTGCGCTGAATCATTCGGCTGGGAAAAGTGGAATATGCTTGGAACATTTGAAGGAGCTAAACTTGAAGGAGCTGTTGCAAAACATCCTTTCTATGACAGAGAATCTCCTATCGTTCTGGCTGACTATGTAACTTTAGACAGCGGCACCGGTTGTGTTCACACTGCTCCAGGTCACGGTCGCGAAGACTTTGAAACAGGAAATCGCTACGGACTCGAAGTTTATTCTCCAATGAATAATGACGGTGTTTTCCTCAAAGAAGTAGAATTTTTTGCAGGTCTTAATGCTTTTGAGGCAAATCCTAAAGTAATTGAAAAACTTGAAGAAGTTGGAAACTTACTTGCTAAGGAAGACATCACCCACTCCTATCCTCATTGCTGGCGTTGTAAAGAGCCGGTCATATTCCGCGCAACCACACAGTGGTTCATTTCTATGGAAAAAAATGACCTGCGCAAAAACACGCTTAAAGCCATTCAGGATGATGTTAACTGGATTCCATCCTGGGGTGAAAACCGTATTTATAAAATGATTGAAAACAGACCTGACTGGTGTATTTCCCGTCAGCGTAACTGGGGTGTACCTATTATCGCTTTAATCTGTCAGGATTGCGATGAAGTATATAATGATCCGAAATGGGTTTTCTCAATTGTTGACGAATTTGAAAAGCATGAGAACGGTTGTGACTACTGGTTTGAAAAATCAGTTGAAGAGCTCGCTCCAGCAGGCCTCAAATGTCCTAAATGCGGCGGAACACATTGGGATAAAGAAACAGATATCCTTGATGTATGGTTCGATTCCGGAACCAGTTTTGCCGCAGTTGTAGAAAAAAGACCTGAACTTAAATTCCCTGCGGACCTGTATCTTGAAGGATCAGATCAGCACAGAGGATGGTTCCATAGTTCCCTTCTTGCTTCCATGGCAACGCGCAAAACACCGCCTTACCGTAATGTTCTGACTCATGGCTATGTTGTTGATAAACATGGCAAAAAAATGTCTAAATCAATCGGCAACGTAATTGCTCCGCAGGAAATTATAGACCAGCACGGTGCTGAAATCCTGCGCATGTGGGTTTCTGCAGTAAACTATCAGGAAGATGTAAAAATTTCTGATGAAATATTAAACCGTTTGGTTGATGCTTACCGCAGAATTAGAAATACTTGCCGCTACCTGCTCGGTAACCTTGACGGATTTAATCCAGAAACGGATGCTGTTTCTGTTGCGGAGCTTCTGCCTATTGACCACTTTGCACTTGATCTGGTCACCAGAGAGCATGAGATTATTCAAGCAGCTTACAAGAACTTTGAGTTCCACAAAGTTTATCACACTCTGCATAACCTTTGCGTAACCGATCTTTCGGCTTTCTATCTTGATATCATCAAAGACAGACTTTATGTCTCCGGCAAAAAGAGTCTTGAACGCCGCTCGGCGCAGACTGTTCTTTGGCAGGTAATGATGATGTTGCTTGTAGATATGGCTCCGGTACTTTCCTTTACTTCAGAAGAAGTTTTCGACCATCTTCCTGAAGAAATGAAATGTGGTGTTGATACTGTTTTTGCTGTTCGTCCTAAGATTCTCGCCACAACTTTAAGTTCAGATGAGAGAGCTATGTGGGAACTTTTGATGGATGTACGCAGAGAAGTGACCAAAGCCATTGAACCACTCCGCAGAGACAGAATCATCGGTCATTCTCTTGATACGAAGATCACTCTTTTTGCAGATGAAACAATCACAAAAGCTCTTGAGAATCTTGAAATGAGAGAATTCTTTATTGTTTCCGGAGCAGAAATTAAACCTTTAGCAGAAGCCGGCAGTGACGCCGTTAAACCTGAAGAACTTGAAGGTATTGCAATAAAAGTTGTAAAAGCTGAAGGTGAGAAATGCAGCCGTTGCTGGCGTTATGACACCCTCGGATCCAATGCAGAGCATCCTGAACTTTGCCCTCGTTGTACTGAAGTACTAGCGGGCGAATAAGTTACAACTTATTCATACTTAAAAAATACATACCCCCGTCCTCATAGTACACTGAGGACGGGGGTATGTTTGCAAAAAGGATCTGCTATGAAAAAATATTCACTAGCCGGACTGATTGCTGCAGTAATAATTATCCTTGATCAAGTTACCAAGGTAGCTGTTCGTAATAATCTAGAGCTGTGGTCGTCCAAAACAATTATTCCAGACTATTTTAACTTAGTATACGTGGTTAATAAAGGAGCGGCTTTCGGCTTTCTCAACCGTAGTGATATCAATTGGCAGAGAACTTTTTTTATCATTGTTACTGTCGTATCTTTAGCAGCAATCACCATGTTGCTCAAATCAACCAAAGATAAAGATTATTTTCAAATATCAGGATTGGGCTGCATACTCGGCGGGGCTGTCGGCAACTTGATTGACAGGATTATATTCGGAGAAGTAACAGACTTCCTTGACATTTATGCTGGGACACATCACTGGCCTGCATTCAATGTTGCGGATATTGCAATCTGTTTTGGAGCTATCGCCATGATTATTTCTGTTTATCGGAACAAATCCAATGCATCCGATACTGTTTAACATAGGCTCCATGCCGATATACAGCTACAGCGTATACCTTACAGCCGGCTGTTTACTGGCAATGGCGTGGACGATGCGCGAAGCTCGTCTTAAGAGTCTGCCATATACACTGGCTCCGATTGCAGGAGGCATTGCAATTGTTTGCGGACTTATCGGTGCTCGCGCACTTTATGTAGCTTTGTACTCACAGGAATTTATTCGTAATCCCGTTGAGATCTTTTATATTTGGCAAGGTGGTCTCGTTTTTTCAGGAGCTTTTTTCTTCGGGACACTTAGCGGGCTTCTTTTTCTTAAATCTAAGGCGCAGCCTTTGTTGCAATGGCTGGACTGCATAGTTCCTGGCGTTGCTTTAGGGCAGGCCGTCGGACGCTTGGGTTGTTTTTTTGCTGGATGTTGTTATGGAAAGACAACATCACTTCCTTGGGGAGTAACTTTTTCTGATCCGGAATCACTTGCACCGTTAGGACATTCATTGCATCCTACTCAATTATACCATAGTTTGAGCGGATTATTGATATTCATCATTTTGATGGTGGCGAAGAAATTTATTGAAAATGAAGGAAAGTTGACAGGTTTATTTCTTATATTGTTTGCAGTATGCAGATTTATTATTGAATTTTTCAGAGCTGATTATAGAGGAGAATTCGGTCCTCTCAGTCTTACTCAATTTTTAACTTTGATCATTCTCTCAATCGGATTTTATTTATTATTTGTACATAAGCGCAGGAGAATATAATGTTTTTGGGACACATACCAGCTCTTCCAGCCGAAACATGGATAATTATCCTCGGCAGTGTCGGGCTTTTTGCCCTGCTCACACTTTTTGCAATATGGGATGCCTTCAAACGGGAATTTCCTTCAAACATGGAAAAAGTCGGCTGGATTCAACTTGCCATTTTTATTCCTTTTCTAGGTTGTCTGGTATATTTTCTATTAGGAAAAAACAGAGGAACAAAGTATGAAAAATAATTATAAGAATTGTTTAGCTATTTCAATATTGACCCTTTCTGTCATTACGGGACTAGGTGGTTGTGTAACAACTGTTGACATGGATAATCTCAGAATGGAAATGAGACAAAGTAGAAGTCAGGTTAATAAAAAAATAGAAACTCTTGACCAGCAGATTAATCAGACTGAAAATTCAATTCGGAATGAAATAAAAGAATTCAATACTCCTGTACAAACCCGTCAGGCAAACCTGTGGGCTGAAGTTAATTCTTTAAAAATTGATATGAGTAAGATACAGGGATCATTAGATTCTCTTAATCTTAAAATTCAAGGCATAACTGGCGGTGCTTCTAACAGCACTATTTCATTTCGTGAACTTTCTCAGCAAGTTAATCTTATGCGCATGGCTCTAGAAAGCCAGCTTGATATGGATCTTGATTTGATTAAACCGCAAGCTGAAAAAGCTCACCCTGCCGCTGTTTCAGCGACAGTCAGTCAGGCCACTGGCCTTGCTGCTGTCCTAGAGACACCTGCTAAAAAAGAAACCTCTATCGACCCGGCTCAAGCTCTTTACGATAAGGCGCTTGAATCCTTTAAAGCTAGAGAGTATAAGAAAGCCATAGCCGATTGGTCAGAGTTCAGTAAAACGTTTCCTACAAATGAGCTCGTTCCTAATTCGTTATTCTGGGAAGGGGAATGTTACTACCAACTCAATGATTACCCTAACGCCGCGCTGAAATACCAAGTAGTTATTGCCAAGTATCCCAAAAACAACAAATATAAATCAGCGATGCTTAAACAGGGAATTTGTCTCATTAAACTTGGAAAGACTAAATCCGGTAAATACATTTTGGAAGACTTAATCAAAAAAGCTCCTTCGTCTGCTGAAGCTAAGAGAGCTAAAGAAGTGATTAGTTCAATTAAATAATATAGCGTTACAAATCTTTAATTGGAATAACGAAAATGACTGAAAATAAAAACTTTAATAAAATAGTGCACCTATCATTCCCACCAACAGTTTCAGGTCGTCCTGTAATCTGCAATCTCGGGAAATTATACGGTTTAAGTTTTAATATTTTAAAAGCAGACATAAATCCTCGTCATGAAGGAAGTCTGACTCTTGAAATAACAGGACCGGAAGAAGAATTTCATAAGGGGTTAAACTACCTGAAAGAAAATGGGATTAAAATAATTCCGGTTGCACAGAAAATATCCAGAGATGAAGAATCGTGTATGCATTGCGGAATGTGCCTTGCGATGTGCCCAACGGGTGCTCTTTCTTTGGATATGGAATCACGCTTGGTGCTGTTCGAGCTTGAAAAATGTACTGCATGCGGAATCTGTACCAAGATCTGCCCGGTACGGGCTATGGAAATTGATCCGCAGGAGAAAGAAAACAGGACTACATAATGGACCAGACCGCTCATTATTCAAGTGTAAAAACACGGATCAGGGGATATGGAAGGATTGCTAACTCACTTAGCAACCCTCCTCTTTTCCGAGGTATAGGGAACGGGCAAAAGCATCCCGCTGAAGATCTTGATGATTCGAAGGTTCCAGAATGGTTAAAAGTATATCTCATTGAAATTGATCGTAAACTTGATCAGCTTCTTGGTATTCAAAGTATAAAAGATATTTCTCAAGATTTCCCGATTGATATTGAAGTTCTTGAAATCTCCGGGAACGGCATAATGTTCAAGACGGCGACACCATTAAAGTCCAAAAGTATTATGGAAGTTGTTCTTGTTCTTGATCAAGTGCCGCTGCGTATGGCCAGTACAAAAGGCACTGTTAAAGCAGGTAAAATATCTGATACTTGGGTCATGGAATTTATAAACATTAAAGAACACGACCTTGAGGCTATAATCAAGTTTGTATTCAGCGAACAACGTGAACGCATACGTACTGATAAAATATCCTAGAAACATAAATCCCTAAGGAGTGCATTGTGGTTAACGATGATCTAATCGTTCAAAACATGATGGAGAAAATTTCTACAGATCTGACTGAGAGTTTAAAGGAAAGTATAACCTTAGCCATTCAGAAAGAAATTTCTAAAAGCATGTCTAAGACACTTCTTGAGGGAGAATTTTATCGCAGAATTAATGAAGATCTTCAAAGCGGCTTAAAAGATATATATCAAGAAGTCGCAAAAGCCAAAAAAGGTCCAACCTCGTCTGTTTCTGTCTCAGTAGATGCAAATCCTGATGACTTATTCAATGAAGCATCTGATCAGCTTGATGCGATTATGCGCACAACTGAAAAAGCTACTCAAGATATTATGGATATTGTTGAGAAACTTCAGGAAATGCAGTTTGCCCTTTCGGCTATCATAAAAGGATTTGAATCCGGCGGGGTAAAGAAAGAGCAGCGCGAAGAATTGGGTCAAATAAACAATACTCTCGGTGAAGATCTCATGAACATCATGACGACCCTTAGCTTTCAAGATTTAACCGGACAGAGAATCAAAATTATTGTTGAGACTATTAAAAGTGTCGAAAAAATTGTTCTTGATCTGTACATGTCCACCGGACTTAAAATTAAAGCCCGTGAAAAGGCTCCTGAAAAATCATTGGAAGAATTAGATCAGGTCGCGGAAATACAAATGAGCGAATTGCAAGGTCCTACCGAAGGAAGTGATCAAGGCGAAGTTGACGATTTGCTTGCTTCATTAGGTCTTTAAAATATTTTTATTGTTTTTTTCATTAAAAATAAAATCCCTCAGTGTTTTAACAGTGAGGGATTTTATTTTTAAACCGCTGATAAATTAACTTCTCATAATATCTGCAACTAATTCAGCACAGTCCGTCATTGATTTAATTGCAATGAACTCCCCTGTAGTATGGGCTTTGCACATGCCGATACCAAGAGTTAAAACTCCATAACCTTTTCCAGAAAGAATATTTGAGTCACTACTTCCTCCAGTTGAAACACGGCTGGAAGTAAGACCTACATTTTTATAACTCTTTTCAACTTTAGCTAGGAGCAAGCTGTCTTCATCCACATGCAACGCAGGGTATGACACTTCATAATTAAATTCATAGCTTCCGCCGAATTTTGCTGCAGCATCTGTGCAACATTTTTTCATATGATCAAGTTGATGCTTAAGCGACTCTTCTTTTGTAGAACGAGCTTCGGCAGAAAGTTCAACAAGATCAGTTACTATATTAGCGGCTCCGCCACCTTCAATTCGGCCTAAATTGGCAGTAGTGCATGCATCAATACGTAATAAATTCATATTGGAGATTGCTTCAGCAGCTATTTGAATAGCATTAATCCCTTTCTCAGGAATAATACCTGCGTGAACAGATTTACCATGAAAAACCATCGAAATCAGAGCCTCAGATGGAGCATTAACAACGATTGTTCCTACAGCACCGCCAGAATCAAGCACAATAATATTTTTAGCAGGCAGTAAAGTAGTATCCATATTTTTTACACCATACATGCCTAACTCTTCACCCATTGAAAACATAAAATTAATTTCTGGATGCGGAATCGACTCTTCTTCAAGATGATTTATCGCTTCAATCATTATGGCGAGCCCGGCTTTATCATCACCGCCTAAAACGGTGTCACCAGAGCTGTAGACTACATCATCCTTAATGATCGGTGTTACTCCGCAACAAGGTTCTACACAATCCATATGCGCCGAAAACCCGATTGGTTCCCCGGCCCCTGTTGCAGGAATCCGTACAAATAGATTTCCTGTATTTCCACCGCAAGCATCACCAGCTCTATCATTTTTAACATCATATTCTTTTTCCAGCATTAATGAGTACAAAAAACTTGCAACATCATTTTCTTTAAGCGAGGGGCTGTCAATTTTTACTAGGTCTAAAAACAAATTCAATATCCTATTTTTATTAATCATAATATTCCGGCCTTTGATATAAATTTACAATAAGCAAAATTCTTAAAAAACAGCAAAACGTATTAAAACAGGTCATGCTTTTTGTTTCCATCCTGTACAAATAGTTTAAGTAAACTGGATATTATTGAAAAAAAACGCATTGAGAAGTTGCTGAAATGTAGTAATCAGGATTCCGTAGAGAAATCAGATTATAGAAGTATTGAAAAAGGCTGACAGCAGTATTTTAGCTATTTATGTCTATAGTAAAACTCTATTAGTTAAACTGACTAATTTAAATAAGCCAGAATCTATCCAGAAGAATACTTCTAATGAAACATTCTTCTGAATAGATTAACATAAGTTTTATATTTTTAAAATGTTGTAATATTTTCCCAACGATTAATTTAACTTCTCATAATATCTGCAACTAATTCAGCACAGTCAGTCAATGATTTAACTGCAATAAATTCGTCGACAGTATGCACCTTGCTCATACCGACACCCAGAGTTAAAGCTGTATACCCTTTTCCGTAAAGAATATTTGCGTCACTTCCACCTCCTGTTGAGTCTCGTTTAGGAGTGATGCCTGTATTTCTGCAACTTTGCTCAACTTTAGCCAAAAGTTTACTTTTTTCGTCTATATGAAGAGCAGGATATGAAATTTCAGAATCAAACTGGCACATTCCACCGAATTTGACAGCAGCATCAACACAGCATTTTTCCATATGATCAAGCTGAAGTTGTAATGATTCATCATTTGTAGAACGAGCTTCTGCTGTTAGCGTAACTTGATCCGTTACGATATTAGTCGCTCCTCCGCCTTCAATTCTACCGAGATTTGCAGTTGTTCCTTTATCAATACGTAGCAGATGCATTTTCGAAACTGCTTCAGCAGCAATTTGAATTGCACTTATCCCGGATTCCGGACAAATCCCTGCATGAGCAGATTTACCTTTAAAAGTAATATTAATACCGGCTTTTGCGGAAGATTCGATGATGATTCTTCCAACGTCTCCGCTTGAGTCAAGTACAAGGATATTCTTTGCAGGCAATAAGCTGCTATCCATGTTTTTTGCTCCATGCATTCCGGACTCTTCACATATCGAAAATATAAAATGAATTTCAGGATGAGGAATAGATTCTTCTTCGAGATGTCTAACAGCTTCAATCATTATGGCAAGCCCGGCTTTGTCATCACCGCCCAAAACGGTATCTCCGGAGCTATACACAACATCATCTTTAACAACTGGAACAACACCAACGCATGGATTTACACAATCCATATGCGCTGAAAAAGCGATTGGCTCTCCAGTGCCTGTTGCTGGAATTCGAACAAATATATTTCCGGTATTTCCGCCGCACGCATCTCCTGCGCAGTCTTTTATCACATCATACTCGCTTTCCTGCATCAAGGAAACCAGGTAATCTGCAACATTCTTTTCTTTTAACGATGGGCTATCAATTTTAATTAAATCTAAAAATAAATTTAAAATTCTATCTTTACTGATCATTTTTCACCAACTTTACTTCTAAAAATTAAAGATAATCAAAAAAATAACTATGATTTTATGACAGGCAATTGAAATAATGCTTATTTTTTTTCATAACCTTCGCCGTCAAGAACTTCACCATCATAGAGAAATTCTTCATACTCTACGCCCCATTCCCGCATACTTTTAAGTACCGGAATCAAGCGTTCTCCAATTGGATTCAAAGTATATTCAACTTTAGGCGGAACAACCTTATAGACTTCGCGGTGGATCAACCCATCAGACTCAAGTTCACGTAGTTGTTTTGTAAGCATGCGTTCAGTAACATCCGGTATTCGTTTTTTAATTTCCCCGAATCGCAAAGTTTTTTCCATGAATAAACAATTTAAAATAATAGGTTTCCACTTCCCACCAATTACAAGTAAGGTAAGCTCAAAAAAGCACCTATATTCTTTACCATTAAAATCTTTCATCCGGCATGTCATATGTAAAACCTCTTTATACTATCTAATATGTAAGTACATAACAAAAAAGTATGTACTTGTAAAAAAATAAGAAAAGGCTATCGTTTTTTATCTTAAATAATTCAATAAGGAGAAAACAAATGTACGCTCTCGCTATTAATGGTAGTCCCCGTAAAAATGGAAATACTGGAATATTATTGGAAACAGTTCTTGAACCGTTAAAAGAATCCGGGTGGGAAACTGAAATAATCAAAGTAGGCGGCAAACCTATGCATGGGTGCATGGCTTGCAATAAGTGTAGGGAAAATCAAGATAATAAATGTGTCATAAAAACTGATAATTTCAATGAAATATTCGAAAAAATTATTAGAGCGGATGCTCTGATCTTCGGTTCACCCACGTATTTTACTGATGTTACCGCTGAGCTTAAAGCTGTCATAGACCGTACAGGATATGTTTCTGGAGCTAATGGACAGATACTACGCGGTAAAATCGGTGCAGCCGTTATAGCAGTTCGTCGTGGCGGTGCTACTCACGTTTACGACAGCATTAACCACATGTTTCTTATGAGTCAGATGGTCGTTCCCGGATCTACTTATTGGAATATTGGTTACGGCAGAAACGAAGGCGAAGTTAGAAATGATGCAGAGGGTTTAAGAAATATGAATCATTTGGGTATGGCAATTAACTGGCTTGGAAAAGCGATTGCACCCCATGTTAGCTCATACCCTGCCCCGCGTGATTAATTTCCTGAACGGGTGAATACCCCCTGATACCAAAGGCTTTTACTAAATATTAAAGCCTTTGGTGTTAAAGAACATATCTAACTAACAATCATTATTAGCAATTAAAAATAACACGATTTACTTTTCACCATATTGATATATTAATTATAAAGGTATATACTCCTAAAAATTATTGTTTTGAATTTGCCTAAGTCAAAATATTTCCTGGGGGGGTAAATATGACAAAGAAATTCCTGTTATTTGCAATAACATTGCTACTTATATGCTTTGCTGTTCCGGCAGCGGCTTCTCCTTTTGCATTTCAAGGTTCTACTTATGAACTTATAAAAGATAAAGGAATAAGCTGGGATGAGGCTAACGCTAAGGCAATAGCGGCTGGTGGTCATTTAGCGACAATTACCTCAAGTGCGGAGAATGAATTTTTAAAGCAGACTTTTTTCACAAAAGATAAAAACGCTTACTGGCTTGGAGCTTTCCAGACAGGTGATGAAAACAAACAAACCCCCACAGCCAACTGGCAATGGGTTACCGGTGAAGAATGGAACTTTACTAATTGGTCATCTAAGGAACCTAACAATTCAGGGATGAACGAGATTCATCTCAGTGCAGACTCCAGATTTGAGTATAAATGGAATGATGAAGATAGTGCCGTAAAGCAGATGATAACCGGTTATGTAATTGAAACACCAAGTGGAACTTCCCCTACTCCTATCCCCGGAGCAATTTGGCTTTTGGGAACAAGCATTGCAGGTTTACTTGGATTTAAGCGTAAGTTTAATAAGTAATATTAGAAGCACTAATCCCAGATATATAAAACCCGTAATCTTACTCTAAGATTACGGGTTTTATTATTAGGTTTCAAAACCTAAAATTTAAGCAAAAAATTTATAATTAAAAACCGCAAGCTTCAGGTTTTGTTCCATCCGCCAGACTAAGCATTTCTCTCAATATTTTGAGAGTCTCTTCTGCTTCAGATGTTTCTAGTTTTCTCAACGCAAATCCCGCATGAACTATCAGATAATCCCCAACTTCAACTTCATCTCCCATAAGCATCAATGAAGCATCAAGATATGTTTCACCTTCACCCACGCGACAACGGGCAACATTGTCGTTAATGGACTCAATTTCAACAGGAATAGCTAAACACATGGAAAAACCCCTTATTTACGGTTGGTGCAACTTATACTGCTTTATAGGTACCGCCAGCAGCGAGAACTTCTTCAAGCACCCTTTCTTTCATTGTAGGCAGCTGAGCTTTAACAGTATCAGAAACATGCTCACACATGGTCTGATAATCAAAAGGTTCAACACCTACAACAACACAATCAGGACGACTGTCGCACAGATCACATAAAACTAATGTATCAAGCAAATCAGTCTGATGCATAGAATCTTTAAAGGCAAGACTCCTACGCAAATCCTCTCCTGTCAAGCGGTAAACAGACCCTGGTTTATCATCACCAAGCACTGCGTCCACCACTATGAGCATGTCACATTCCATAATAGGGCCCATAAGAATGGTTCCAAGTGTACCACCATCCATGAGCGTGACATTAGGGGAAAACGAAAATTCATTTTGCAGATCGGTCACAACTTTTACACCGATCCCCTCATCGGTAAAAAGAATATTCCCAACTCCCAGAACTAAAATTTTTTGACTTTCAGACATCTTAATCCTTTTAAATAAAAAACGGGAATCCGGAAAGCCCGGATTCCCGTTAACTAATCGGAAACTCAGGGCATTACATTACCTTGAATTTATGAACTTCATTTGTTTTAGCATCGATAACATGCACACCGCAAGCAATGCAAGGATCGTATGAATGAACAGTACGAAGGATTTCAACAGGACGTTTAGGATCAGCAATTGGAGTTCCGATAAGGGCTTCTTCAACAGCTGACATTTTGTTCTGGTTACAGCGGGGTCCGAGGTTCCATGTTGAAGGAACAACAAGCTGGAAGTTCTCGATTTTTCCGCCTTTAATCTTAATCCAGTGAGAAAGAGCTCCACGAGGTGCGCCGACAAATCCGACACCTTCAGCTTCGTCAGGCATTTCCCATTCAACTGCAATGTCAGTATTACCGGAACTGATGTTGTCTTCGAGGTTGTTAACCCATTCAGACATTGCGTTAGCAACAACAGTGGTTTCAATACCGCGGGCAGCAGTACGGCCGAGTGTGGAGAATAAAGCTTCAGCTCCGACTCCAAGGTGGCTGAGAACACTGTCAACAACAGGCACGAAGTCCTTATGTCCTTTAGCGTAAGCTGTGAGAACATGAGCAAGAGGACCAACTTCCATGGATTCGCCTTTATAACGAGGAGCTTTCATCCATGAGTAGCGGTCTTTGTCTTCGTAAGAAGTATACTGAGGATCAGTTTCGCCATCATAAGGATGCAGAGAAGACTCGCCCTTATACCAGCTGTGTTTAATATCTTCTTTGATGGATTTAGGATCAAAGTCCATGACGTTTTTAAGATCACGGTTCATGATTACACCCTGAGGAATGAAACGACTGTTAATATCAGTTTCAACTGCAGGGAATTCACCAAAGCTCAGAAAGTTATGTGTTCCACCGATTCCTGCCCAGTCTTTATAGTAGGAAGCTACCATCAACAGGTCAGGGATGTAACATTCATCAACGAATTTTTTGGTTTCGTTGTAAAGATCTTTAAACTCTTGAATACGTTCTTTTGATAAAGACTCGTAACAAGTTACACCACCGACGATGGTGAACTGAGGATGCGGGTTCTTAGCACCGAAAACAGCCATTGCACGTGCAGCTTTAACCTGAAGGTGGAGACCTTCAAGATAATGAGCAGTAGCAATAAGGTTTTCTTCAGGTTTCAGATAGTAAGCATCATGACCACCGAGGAAGTAAGCATTTGTGAAAATACCGAGCTGGCCGGAACTTACAAATGCTTTTAATTTTTCCTGAACAGCTTTGAGGTCTTCCGGTTTGGTAACACGAGAAGACATGTTGTTGGCAAGTTTTGCAGCTTTAACAGGGTCGGCCTGAAGGCCGCTGACTACGTCAACCCAGTCTAGCGCATGCAAATGATAGAAATGAACAATATGGTCATGCAGATACTGAGAAGCCATAACCAAGTTACGGATAATTCTAGCATTTTCAGGTAGATTTTTATCTGCACCGACAGCGTTGTCTACGGCGCGTGTAGAAGCAAGGGCATGCACATAAGTACAAACACCACATGACCGCTGAGTGAAATGCTGTGCATCTCTAGGGTCACGTCCTTTCAGAATAATTTCCAGCCCGCGGAAGAGCTGAGCACTACTCCAAACATTGCTTACTTTACCATTTTCAACTTCAACTTCAATTTTTAAATGACCTTCGATTCGAGTAAGCGGGTCAACCGTAACGGGACCGGTATAATTCTTATCGAAGGGGGTAGCCATTATAGCTGGACCCGACTTTGACTTGCAACCAGACATATACAATCCTCCAGAAAATAGAATGTAACTTCAACAAACTTCCAAATAAAAAGATGAAACTAACCCTGTTTATAGAACGGACTCATTTCATCCCAGAAGTCTGGTTCACTACAACCGATGCAAGGATGTCCAGCTTCAACAGGCCAGTTGGTCTGATTAAACTTGACTTTCGGGCAGTTGTTGTAGGTGTCCGGCCCCTTACAGCCTAGTTCATAAAGGCAGTAGCCTTTTCTAGCTTCTTCGGAACTGAAAGATGGTGCAAATTCATCAGCTTCAAAATGAACAAGTCTAGGACAGTTGTCATGAACTGATTCACCATAAAAAATGGTTGGGCGACCGTTTGAATCAAGTTCCGGAATACCTTTGGTAAGGTAATGAACAACTGCACCTACAAAATTGTATGGATTAGTCGGGCAACCTGGAAGATTTACAGTTGTAATTCCGCCAAGAGCTTTACTTACACCCATTGCCTTTGAAGGATTTGGTGCAGCGGCTTGAACGCCACCATAACATGCGCATGTGCCGATACAAATAGTAGCTTTTGCTTTAGGAACTATTTCTTTGCAGATGTCGAGCATGGACTTACCGCCAACTTTACCCCATTCGCCTTCATGAGCAGTAGGAATACCCCCTTCTACTACACAGATAAAGCCTTCAGGTGAGTTGATAGCTTCATGCAATGCTTCTTCAGCAGCATGACCGGCAGCAGCCATAATAGTTTCATGATAATCAAGAGAAATAGTGTCTAGAATCAACGCATCAATGTAAGGAGAAACAGTACGAAGAACTGCTTCTGAACAGCCGGTACATTCGGCCATGTGCAGATAAACAACAGAAGGACGCCTTTTTTGAGTAAGAGCTTCAGCTACAGTCGGCGCAAAAGCTGGCCCCATACCCATAATAGCGGCAGTTGTTGCGCAGAACTTCATGAAGTCACGGCGGGATACACCATTCTGCTCCAGGCGTTGTTCCGCTCCATCCTTTCCGAGTCCCACAGAGAATTTCATAAAAACCTCCATCCTCTAATTAAAAATCAGCGGGAGTTACCCCCTGACGACACAGTTTTCAAGGTGGAATCAGAAACATATCCGATTCCGAAACCGTGAATACATACCCCATAACCAGTCTACAATTGCAATTAAATCTTTTACACAAGTAAAATATCTAATTCTCTTGTCCCTGCAACTGCTTACCTATCGAATATTGTAATTAGATATAAACCATTTAACTATGACTGCGTCAACCCTAAATGCAAAATTGTTGATTTAGATGGTTCATTGCGTCTTTTATAGACAAAAACAGCACTGTATAACACTAATTTTAATTTGTTATACAGAAAGAGTTTCTCTTTTGATGAAGATTATCTCCAAGATTAAACATTTGATATTTTCAATAACAATTTCCAGAGTAACACGTAAAATTTATAAGTATTACTCTGATAATAATAAAGACCATACGCCTTAAATAAGGTGTATGGTCTTTATTTAACCTAATTAATTTAGAATATTATGAATATATTGAATGGGGAAAAATTATTTTTCCTCTTTTTTAAGAATTTCTAGAATTTTTTCTTTAATTTGTGAAAAAACTTCATCAGGTGTCTGATCTGCGTTAATTATGGCAATTCTTTCCCTGTTAAGTGCAGCCCAAGTTAAATACCCTTCTCTGATTCTAGAATGAAAATCAATTGATTCAGCTTCAAATCGTCCTTCTTCCTGCGTTTTGTCTTCATCTAAATTTCTGAACGTGGCCCGTTTAAGACCTATTTCAGGATCAATATCAAGCAGAATAGTTAAATCAGGCCAGCATCCGGACACAGCAACTTCATTAAGCTCACGCAGTAATTTGGGATCAAGACCGCGACCATACCCTTGATACACTATAGTAGAGTCGGCAAACCTGTCGCAGATAACAACACGCCCGGCCTCTATAGCGGGAAGAATAACCTGACTGACATGCTGTGCTCTATCTGCAAGATAAAGAAAAAGCTCACACGGACCAGTTATATCTGTACTTCCCATATTGAGTAAAATTTTACGCAATTCTTTGCCTATTCTACTTCCGCCGGGTTCAAGGGTAACATCAACCTCATGCCCGGTTTCTTTGAGAAACTCTACAACCCGCTTAATTTGCGTTGTTTTGCCGGTTCCTTCTATACCTTCAAAGGTAATGAACATTGAGCCTCCGATTTTTTTTTGTCAGATTTAATGTTATTCTCATTGGGAGATTTTTCCGATTTATACAAATATCTATCAAGAAAACGCTGATATGGAGTCCAATTACTGTCTGTTCCATCAAGCTTATCAAGCTCCGCGAAAATTGTATTCATTTTTGCATCGATATTATCCGCAAAATGTAAAATAAAAGCTTCAGGTGTTTTCGGCCGTTTAGGAGCACCGAACTCATATTCACCGTGATGAGACAAAATCAAATGTTTAAAGTGAAGCTTTAACTTTTCATCCAAATCTTTAGATTTTTGAAGAAAAGGTTCTAAAACTTCAACTCCTATATGAATATGCCCAAGCAGACGCCCTTCGTCTGTATAGTCATTTTTAAGCCCTCCGGTAAGCTCCCATGCTTTTCCTAAATCATGAAAAATTGCCGCCGCAAGTACAACCTGCCTGTCGATATGAGGGTAATTATCACAAATGGACATGCAAAGTTTGGCAACTGAAAGAGTATGCTCTAAAAGACCGCCCACGTATGCATGGTGAACTGTTTTTGCACCTGTTGCGCAAAGTAGTCGTTTATGAATTTCATCATCATTTAAAACCTTGCGACAAAACTTCTTCCATGGAGGATGAACCATATGCTCAGCCACCATGTATTCTAATTCCTGCATCATTTCTTCAGGTTTTTGATGGCTTGACGGTAGAAAATCTGATATTTCTAGTTCACATTGATCAGGATCAAGTATTTCAAGCTGTTCAATTGTCAGTTGAGGCTGATCCCTGAAGGACCCGATCATTCCACCGGCAATGACAAACATTCCTGTTTCAAGACTTGTAAACGCCTGACTTAGAGGACTCCATATTTTAGCTTCTACCGACCCTGAATAATCCTGTAAACGCAAATTCCAGAAAGGCCCATTTTTGGATTCCCGAACCTGCGCATCAGCAATCAGAAACACGTCTCTGATTCTTAAACCGTTAATAAGGTCTTTAATATATATAGTTTTTTGCGACACTTCTTGCTATTCCTGAATTGCTTTGATAACTCGCCCCGAGGCGTTGATGTTTTACCGTTGCGGTTTGCACAATTTTAACTGCTTCGAAGTTGTATTCATAGTCAAAGCATTGGAAGACTGTCCAATTTTTTTTTCAATTGGAAATTATTATGAACATACTTTTGACGAACGATGACGGAATACAGGCCGTAGGCCTGAGAGCCTTGTACAATAGTATTAAAAAAGCAGGTCACAATGTTCAGGTTGTCGCACCGGTTACTGAACAATCTGCTGTAGGCCATGCTGTATCGCTGTCCTCCCCTCTTCGTGTTAAAGAATTTAACGAAGGTGG
The DNA here is from genome assembly GCF_900177375.1 of Desulfovibrio gilichinskyi. NCBI lineage: Bacteria > Pseudomonadati > Thermodesulfobacteriota > Desulfovibrionia > Desulfovibrionales > Desulfovibrionaceae > Maridesulfovibrio > Maridesulfovibrio gilichinskyi. The sequence goes on from NZ_FWZU01000001.1 coordinate 742,440, forward strand.
GTTTTCAGGACTCGGTGTTTACGGAACTCCGGTTGACTGCGTAAAACTTGGGCTAACCACTTTGCTCGATACGAAACCCGACATAGTCATTTCCGGAATCAATAACGGAGCCAACATCGGCGTGGATATACTCTACTCCGGAACAGTTTCAGCGGCAACGGAAGGAGCTCTCATGGGCATACCGGCCTTAGCCGTATCCTATGATGATTTTAACCCGACAGATCTGACTGATCAGGCAGATTATTGCATTGAAATGTTGAGCAAAATACCATGGTCTAAGTTTGAGAAGAAAACAGTTTTGAATCTTAACTTTCCAGCTTTAAAAATGGCTGATACTCTTAAAATTAAATTTTGCAGGCACACCAGAGTTTCTTGGCACGATTGGTATGATGTCCGGAAAGATCCACGAGGCAAGACTTATTACTGGCTGGACGGCGTTATGCCGAAAGAACTTATAAGTGCCGGAACTGACCGTGATTTGCTTACAAAAGGTCATATTACTATGACTCCTTTGCATTTTGATTTTACGGATAGAGAAGCAATTATAACTCTTGAGCAGGCGTTCAATAGATAATCGGCATACTTTTTAAACTGTTTATAGACATTTACTTTCTACATAGTGTACATAGTTAATATTTGGAACTTAAAACGGTAAATTTTCCTGACTTCAAGTTCTGTAATTTCCTTTTTTGTCGATTATTAAGAGCTGTTGTTTCAGTTCAGCGTTAATTTTATTGCAATGTTTTTTACCTCATTCATTTTACCACGGAGGAGTTTATGCCACTCGTTTCCCCTAAAGAGATGTTCGCAGGAGCCTATGCCGGCGGCTATGCCATTGGAGCATTTAATGTAAACAACATGGAAATCATTCAGGGTATCATGGAAGCCGGCAGCGAAGAAAACGCTCCGGTGATTCTACAGGTTTCAGCCGGCGCCCGTAAATATGCAGGCCAAAGATATATCATCAAACTGATGGAAGCCGCTCTGGAAATAACAGATCTTCCTGTTGTTCTGCACCTTGATCACGGCCCGACGTTTGAAATGTGCAAAGAAGTTATCGACGGCGGCTTTTCTTCAGTAATGATAGACGGCTCTCACCTTCCTTTTGAAGAAAATATTGCTTTGACTAAACAAGTCGTAGCATACGCACATGACCATGGAGTATGGGTGGAAGCAGAACTTGGCAGACTTGCCGGGGTTGAAGAAGATGTTTCCTCAAACGAACATATATATACAGACCCTGATGAAGCTGCAGAATTTGCAGGTCGCACAGGTTGTGACTCGCTTGCAGTAGCAATCGGCACCAGTCACGGTGCATACAAATTCACAGGTGAAGCAAGACTTGATTTTGATCGCCTTGATAAGATATCTGCATTGCTCCCTAATTTGCCGATAGTTCTGCATGGCGCATCAAGTGTTGTTCCTAAATTCGTTGAAATGGCAAATGAATTTGGCGGCAATATCGGCGGAGCAAAAGGAGTACCTGAAGATCTCCTTCGTAAAGCTGCATCCAAAGCTGTTTGTAAGATTAATATTGATACGGATATCCGCCTTGCAATGACGGCTGAAATCCGCAAGTTTTTAGCTCAAAACCCAACTGAATTTGACCCTAGAGGATACCTTGGCGAAGCCCGCAAAGCTGTGAAAGAAATGGTTCGCCATAAAATCACAAATGTTCTGGGTTGCTCTGGAAAAGCATAAACTATGATAGCCACCTTTAATAAAGGTGGCTCATCTTCTAGAAGGAGTAAACGATGGCTGTAAAAGTCGGAATTAACGGATTTGGAAGAATAGGCCGCTACCTGACAAGACTTATTCACAACAGCAAAGAAATTGATCTTGTTGCTATAAATGCTCGTGCTTCTAACGAAGATCTTGCTCTTCTTTTGCAATACGACTCCGTACACGGTAAATTAGATGCCGAAGTCATTGCAAACGAAGATGGGTTTACCGTTAACGGTAAACAGATCAAAGTTACACGCTGCGCTCCCGGTGAATGGATCTGGGGAGAACTCGGATGCGACATTGTTGTTGAATCCACAGGAAAATTCCGTGATCGTGAAAGTTGCCAAAAAGCTATTGCCTGCGGAGCTAAAAAAGTTATTATCAGCGCTCCCGGCGTAGATTCAGATATAACCGTTGTTATGGGTGTTAATGACAACGATCTAAAACCTGAGCATAAAATTGTGTCAGCAGCATCCTGTACAACAAACTGCCTTGCTCCGGTCGCAAAAGTTATAAACGATGTTTTCGGTATTGAACGCGGTCTCATGACTACAGTCCATGCGTACACAATGAGCCAGAGAGTTCTTGATGGTTCTCATTCCGATATCCGCAGAGGAAGAGCATGTGCCGTTAATATAATCCCGACAACTACCGGTGCAGCAAAATCTGTAGCGCTTGTTATCCCTGAACTCACAGGAAAGCTGGACGGTATGTCTCTTCGCGTTCCTACTCCGAATGTTTCATTGGTTGATCTTACTTGTGATCTTGCAAAAAAAACTACCATTGAAGAAGTTAATGCCGCTCTTAAAAAAGCTGCAAATGAGAACATGGGTTATACTGATAAACCGCTTGTTTCTACTGATTACATTGGCAGCACCTACGGAGGAGTTGTTGATGGTCCGCTTACGTCTGTAATGGAAGAAAATATGCTCAAACTTATTGTCTGGTATGATAATGAATCCAGCTTTTCCAACCAGCTCGTTCGCCTGATTAAAAAAGTTGCTGCTACAGTTTAGTTCTTAAAGTTATTCTTATATATTTGAAGCCCCATTCCGTCAGTGGACAGAACGGGGCTTTATTTCAGCCGCTTGTATATGCATCCAATCTCTATTTTGTGTCAGCCCAAGACTTGTCCACCCTTCTTCTTTCCAAAAAGACCACCATGCATCATATTCGGACTTAGCAAATAATGCTTTATCACGCCCCCATTTGAGCTGATTATGCTCAGGGTCGTAATCAACGGCTATTCCCCAACTATGAGCAGAATATGTTGTTCCTCCTCTCATAGTACGCACATTTAAACATCCACCCCAAAGATTTAAATTCAATTGTTCAACTTTAGCCGGACCGTAATGGGACAGTGTGCGCGTAAGAACTCGTTTGAGGCTGTCATGTACTTTCTCATGGCATAAATATGAATTTATAGTTTTATTCGTATCCCACGCCAGCTTATGCGGATAAGGAAGGGTAATTCTAACTTGATTCTCACCAACTTGACCATAATATCGGATTAAATCTTTTTGCGAAGAATTTGGCCAGATCGAAGGTGTAAATTTTTTATCACCCCAATAACCATCAAACGGACCACATTCAATACCGCTATTTGCTGTAAGAATCTGGATATATCCGGCTAAACATCTTTCGTCGGTCCAATCTTCAGGAATATCCGCAGCAACTTTTATAGCTGAGATAGTTGCAGGCCCGACAATACCATCGACAATTAAATCTGCATTATTTTTGTTTAAAACTGTTTGTATGAATTTTATTTGATTTTTATTCATATTATTCAAACCCCATTACTAAATATATAAGTTGCTTTATTTGAGTTGCTGATAATTAAACGATTTACCAGCCAGTTCCGAGTATTCGCTATCCATTATATACAAAAGGCGACACAAACTGACAGAATGTGTCGCCATTTAAAATTTACTTTGTTAAGAGCAAATATTATCGCATAAAAAAACAATCCTAGATTTGTACAGTAATTAATAGTAATCAAAAATAATATGTTAAATACCAGATTAACTAATCGACATACTGTAAATAAAAGAATTTATATTTGTGATATCATTCTTTTTATTTGCTTATTAATTGCCTCCAGCTATTTTTTATACCAGGGGGCTGAAAAACTCGGGTATAACTGGCAGTGGTTCAGAGTGCCGGACTTTATTTTCACATACTCCAGCCAAGGATTCATGGCCGGACCTCTTTTGCAGGGACTTATTGTCACTTTAAAAATCACAGGAATCAGCTTTGTTCTCACTTTTATTATAGGACTTGGAACCGCAATTTTCCGTCTTTCAGATTCATTTATGGCTAACAGCCTTGCACGCTTATATCTTGAGATTATTCGTAATACTCCACTGCTTATCCAGCTGTTTTTTATATACTTTGTTGCATCACCAATACTCAATATCAACGGATTCTGGTCTGCAGTTATAGCCTTAAGTCTTTTTGAAGGAGCTTATGCCTCAGAAATTTTCAGATCCGGTATAACATCAATTGATATCGGACAGTGGGAAGCTGCGTACAGTTTAGGCGGCGACACTAAATTTGCCTATTTGAATGTGATATTACCTCAAGCAATTCCTCGCATAGCTCCACCTCTTGCCGGTCAGGCTATCGCACTTGTTAAAGATTCGGCCCTTGTCAGCACAGTCGCAATTTACGACCTGACTATGCAGGGGCAATCAATAATATCTGAAACGTTTCTAACTTTTGAAATTTGGTTTACTGTTGCGGCAGCATACCTTGTTGTTACTCTTTTACTTTCGTGGACACTGGATAGGCTTGCTAAAAGCTTTAAAAGTGCATGGTAAGTATCATTCTCAAAACCGGAGGAATTATCTGATGACTTTATGGAGAACTATTAACACAGGACTTGCAGCTGTAATCCTGATCATCGGGGTCTCTACTGCGGTCTGGGCCGGTAGTACCAGGCAGGACCTGGCACAGGACAGCACTCTCGAAACTATCCAGAAAAAACAAACTCTAAGGGTAGGATTCTCAACTTTCAAACCGTGGGCTATGAAGGATAAAAATGGAGAATTCATCGGATTCGAAATAGATGTAGCTAAACGACTTGCAGAAGACATGGGCGTAAAAATAAGATTTATTCCGACAAAATGGGATGGAATTATCCCCGCCCTTCTAACAGGTAAATTTGATATAATTATCGGCGGAATGGGAATTACTCCAAAGCGGAATCTGAAAGTTAATTTTTCAGATCCTTATGAATTCACCGGAATGTCCATTATTGCCAGCAAATCTGCCGCTCCAGATAAAAGTTCACTTGAAGGTTTCAATAATCCGGATACAAAAGTCTCCGTCCGTTTAGGAACAACAGCTGAAAAAGCAGCTCAGAATTTTCTTCCTAAAGCTAATCTACTAAAATTCAGCGATGAAGCTGCTTCTATTCAGGAACTTCTCAATGGAAAAGTCGCATGTCTGATCGCTTCCGCCCCCTTACCAGAAACACTGGCTCAAAAGTACCCACAAAAGCTTTACCTGCCGCTTAAAGGTGATTTCACCAAAGAACCTATCGGATTTGCGGTTAGAAAAGGTGATCCTGATTTTCTCAATTATCTCAATAATTGGATTAAAGTTACCAATTCTGAAGGCTGGCTCGAAGCTCGCTTTAATTACTGGTTTAAAAGCAACCAATGGGAATCTCTGGTAGAATAATCACTACAAAATGAATAATTCAAAAAAGAGGATAACATCCCTTGATATACTGCTGCTTGCAGTTATCATCGGGGTGTTGTCCACTCTTTCCTATCATATTGTTACACAGCTGAATTACCATTGGGATTGGTCTGTAATACCTAATTATATCATCAGATATGATCACACCACAGACACGTGGAAAGCAGGACAGCTGACTCAGGGACTTTTAGTGACCCTGCGCCTTTCCGTATGGTCAATCATCTTTGCTCTGATTATCGGTACCGTTATGGGTATCTTAAGGGTCAGTCCGCGTCCGCTATATCGCATGATTTCGAGCTCTTATGTCGGGCTGATTCGTAACATTCCACCGTTAGTGCTGATTTTTATCTTCTATTATTTCCTCGGCGATCAACTGATGAACGCCACAGGAATAACAGATCTTTCGTATTCACTTGATGATAAATCTTTTCCTTTTTTAACGTTTCTACTCGGACCTGTTGAGCAGCTCCCCGCCTTTCTTTCCGGTGTTATAACCATGTCCTTATTTGAAGGTGCTTATATTACAGAAATTGTTCGCTCCGGTATTGAATCAATCCCGGTTGAACAATGGGAAGCTTCTAAAGCACAAGGATTAAACCGCCGTAAGCAGCTTATTTATATTATTCTTCCGCAGGCATTCGCGCAATCTTTACCGACTTTGGCTGGACAATTTATATCAACCATCAAGGATTCATCTATTGTTTCAATTATTTCTATCCAAGAATTAACTTTTGCCGGACAAGAACTTATGTCCGCGACATACCGAACCTTTGAAATCTGGTCAGTAGTAATCGTTTTATACTTTTTGCTGACATTCCCGTGCTCAATTGCAGTGCGAGCTTTAGAAAAGAAAATGAACCGTTATAAGCGTGAATAGGAAAGTTTAATATTTTATCTTCAATTAACTATGCATCTTTTATTATTAAATCTTCTTCATTGTAACTTTTCATATCAGATAGATATTTTTGAACATCATCTGCTATTTCAATTAATGCGTTAACAACCACAGGGTCAAATTGTGTTTCGGAACATCTTTCGATTTCCTCCAAGGCATGATTAAATGACATTGCCTGCCGATATGGACGATCCTGCATTATAGCAGATAAGGTATCTGCAACAGCTATAATTCTTGCTCCGAAAGGGATATCATGCCCCTTTAATCCTGCTGGATACCCTTTTCCGTCAAATCTTTCATGATGATGTAATATCATTTTGGCGATACCATTCTCTCCAGAAAAGACTGAAACTGGACCGACAATTCCCGCTCCGATAACCGGATGTTTTTTTACAACCTCATATTCTTCATCGGTCAATTTCCCTTTCTTTTTTAAAATTGAATCAGGAATTCCAATTTTACCTATATCATGAAGATGTCCGGCAATATGCAGCGCCCTGCATTCATCTGGATTTAACCTTATTTGCACACCTAAAGCCTTTGATATCACAGCCACCTCATCAGAATGCGAACTTGTACATGTATCTTTGGCATCAATGGCATTGCCAAGAGATTCTGCAAATTGATGAACAGTTTCGTGAACAATATCATATCCATTTTTAATTTCTTCTGTCTTTGCGCCGACAAGATCTATTACATCCCTCATAGTTCCTCGTATTCAATTGATAGAATCGTTTTTTATTCCTTCAGCCTTCATTGACATTGATTGTCATTGTCAATAAAAACCAAAATAAAAAAAATTGCTCTAAATTATACCGGAATAATTATTTTATATATAAAGTATTACTCAAAGATGACGATAATGGTTAAAAGCAAATTATATAATTATGGAGAAAGGTATGAAGATTGGTACAACAAGTACATTTTTCAATAAGATCCGTCTTTCCAATATGCCTGAACAAAAAGTAACTGAATCTATTGAAAATTCTAGTTCCAAAGAATCAATTGATAAAACAGCATATATATCGAAAATTCAATCTACGGAAAAACCGGAAAGGCTTAATATGCTTTCCGGAAATTTTATGCGAGCTGACTCAGGAGAAGAGAAAAACTATAGTCTGCTGAATTTAAAAGCTCTTAAAGCTCAAGATAATCTGATGACGCAGTATAACAGCATGATCACCAGCGTCGTAAATTTCCGCGTATACCGGACAGATGAGTTAATAGCATCAGGTATGTCACCTGATGCAGCGAAGACAATTGCAAGTGGTGAAGCGCAAAAAATGGGGGATGCCGCGAGTGAAAAGATTGTCGGAGATATGACAGAGGATTCTCTGGAAAAAGAAGTTAAAGAACAAAAAGAATTTACGGAAGAACAGACAGAAAAAGTCATAGCGGAAAAACAAAAAAATACGGATATCGAAGCTAAAGAAGAAGCCTCAAAAACTGAAGAGAATTTAACAAAAGGTAGTGATCAGGCAGAAAAATCTCAAGATAGTACTGGGGATGTAAGCATTCAGGCCGAAGCATCAGTTATAGAAAATGTAACCGCAAGTTTCGCATCTTCTGATCATTCCAAAACAGGCAGTACAACTATCAAGAATATAGTTAAAACCGGTGAAAATGTTGATGTTTTAGTTTAAAACATTAACATTTAAAAATAAATTATAACAACAACTTATATATCAATTTAAAAAAGCACACACCAATTACCTGCTATATTCGATTGTTTCACGATTGTAACATTAATGACTTCTTGAAACAACATTTGATGCCATAGATTGCCCTCAACTAACGCTGAGGGAGGTCACCCGGCATGTCATTAAAGTTCAAATTAATTACGTTTTCTCTCATAATCGGTCTTATTCCACTTCTTATAGTAGGTGTGTTCAGCTTTGAACTCGCTTCTACTGCCCTTTCTAAACAGGCATTCGGACATCTTGAATCTGTTCGCGATACCAAGAAAAAAAGTTTAGAAGATCTAACCAGTAAATGGTTTCATGAAGTTGAACTCTTTTCGCATGTTAAAGAAGTATATAACACGGTTGGTTTAATCGGTGAATACTCAATGGACAACGCGGTTTCCGGCAAAAGGATGGACGTTAATAATTCAGAATATAAAGAACTTCACGAATACACAAAAAGTCCGTTCCAGCCATTCGTTAAAAGTCTTGGATATGATGACGCTATACTGATTAATGACTATGGTCGCGTTCTTTTCACGGTAAAACAGCAAGCAGATCTTGGAATTGATTTAGCTAAGGGTGAATATAATAATTCAAATTTAGCCAAAGTATGGAAAAGAGCTGTTAAGGGTGAAATTGCCTTTGCGGATTTTGAGCCGTATGCACCTTTAGGTGGTCTTCCTGTCGCTTTCATAGCCGCCCCAGTCTACTCTCATGCCGGAGACATTCAGGGCGTAGTTGCTCTGCGTATTCCTTTAAATGAAATTAACGGAATAATGACGATGCGCTCAGGAATGGGAGAAACAGGAGAATCTTATCTTGTCGGTAAAGATTTCCATATGCGTTCAGATTCTGAACTGCACCCCAGGTACAGATCAGTAAAAACATCATTTCAAAACCCGGATAAGGGTGAAGTTCAATCTGAAGCAGTAAAACAGGCTCTTTTAGGTAACAGCGGAGCCTCTATAATGAATGATAAAGACGATACAGCACTTCTCACTGCTTACACCCCCTTAAAAATCGGAAGCACAACATGGGCTCTAATATCTGAAATTCATAAGGATGAAGCCTTTTCAGCTGTAACCGAGTTACGCCTTGCAACATTTATAATTTCGATAGTCACCGCGATTATTGTTGTAATTATTTCACTTATTTTCTTAAAATCTGAAATTCTGAATCCATTAAAAAGAATTGAAGAATTTGTCAGTTCAGTTTCAAGAGGAGACTTCAAGTCCAAACTTGAGGGCAAATTTAAGAGTGAAATTAAAAATTTATCAGACGGCATTCAAGTCATGGTTGATGAATTAAAGAATAAATTAGGTTTTTCGCAAGGTATTTTAGAAGGGATGACTGTACCCTGCCTTGTAGCGGATACAGAAGCTAATATTTCATATCTGAACAACACATTATGTGAGTTATTAGAAAGCGGGAGTTCATGCGAAAACTGGATTGGAAAACCTGTTAAAGACTTGTTGCAAATTCCTGAAACAGAAGAAGGCATCATAGTTCAATGCTTAAAGAATAAGTCTCCGATACTCAATAAAGAAAGAAAACTGAAAACTAAAAGGGACAACTACCGCCATGTGCGTATTGATGCAGCACCGCTTTATAATTTAGATCATGAACTTCTGGGAGGCTTTGCAGTTATAATCGATTTGAGTGACATAAAAGCAAAAGAAGAGATGATCAATAAACAAAAAGATATGATGGTAGAGATTACTGCAAACGCACAATCAATTTCTAAGTACTTAACTAAAGGAGCTTCTGAAATAGCCTCTCAGGTTGAACATGTTTCTGCCAACACAGAACGACAGTTCGACAAAATTGAGCATTCTTCTCAGGCAATAACAGAAATGAACCAGACTTTGCTCAGTTCATCTCAAAATGCTGAAAATGCCGTCAAACAAGCTAAAAACACAGAACTGCAAGCCGGGGAAGGAATGCACACTCTGACTGACACAAGCATTGCCATACACCAACTTCAGGCTCTTTCTGATATGGTAAAGGAGAATATGCATGAACTCGGCAATCAAACACAAGCAATCGGCGGAATTATCAGCGTTATCGATGATATTGCGGACCAAACAAATCTACTTGCTCTGAATGCGGCAATTGAGGCAGCCAGGGCCGGTGAGGCTGGTAGAGGGTTTGCAGTCGTTGCAGATGAAGTTCGTAAACTTGCTGAAAAAACGATGCAATCCACCAAGGAAGTTGAAGGAGCTGTAAAAAGTATTCAGGAAGCCGCAAAATTGAATATTGAAAAAACGGACATGACTGTCGAGGCAGTAGAACATGCACGTGAACTTGTTGCTAAATCCGTAAACGACTTGAAAATCATTTCTGAAATGTCAGTTGATACTGCAACTGAAATACAAAAGATTGCCCAAGCAACGGAAGAACAATCCGGAGCGCATGACCTTATTCATAAAAATGTCGAGGACTTAAAATTAATAGCCAGTGAGACAAAAACAGATATGCGGAACTCATCTGACTCAATATCAAGTCTTGCACGGACAGCTGAAGAACTTGAAAAATTAATCGCCAGACTCAGTTTAGCCGGTGGGCAGACAGCTTAAAAGCCGCTTCCAAGGTTTAGCATTATTGTCTCAAGTTTAGCTGCTTCTAAGTCCAGAACCTCCGGACTGAGTTTTTGATCTGTAACTTTAAAAGCAGTTCCCAGAAAAACTTTGCAACGGCAAAACGGCTTTGCAACTTCGAAACGATCCCATGATTTTTTAAAAACCAGAGGATTTTCAACATACCCGCGCATCGGGATAATAAGGGAATCTGTTTTCTGGGCAATTGCCAAAATGCCCTGTTTAACTTTGTGACGGGGACCTTTGGGGCCGTCAACAGTGATTACTCCGATCAACCCTTCTTTTTTCATCATGCGGGTCATACCGAGTATTGCTTTCACTCCTCCTCGTGTTGAGGAGCCTCTTGCCACTTTGTAACCTACACGCTCAAGCGTTTCCGTAATAATCTGGCCGTCACGGCTATCGCTGGCCATAGTAACGTAAGGAAATTTCTTAGTCATGCCATAAGAGGTTAATGAAAACAGCTCGTTGTGCCATAAAGCAAGCATTACGGGATCATTGCGATCCATAATTTCAGTGAGATTTTCTAGTCCTTCAACTTCAAAACGCAAAGTTTTAGTCAGGACCTTGTAAAGAAACGCCATAGGTACGGCAACTAATGTGGGGTTAACCTTTATCTTCATAATAAAATACTCAAATCTTAAAATCAGACGTTAACGGTCAAGATAAACAGCCAAGGTAGATAATCAGGTAACAATAATCCTGTTTAATTAAGTCGATAACTAATAATTATACAAAATTAAGAGTCCTATAACAATTTAGGCTGTAATTAAAAACCACTGCCTAAATTTTTCATTTCTAGTTCAATTTTATCTGCTTCTGATTTAAGCATGGTATGGCTTAGTTTTTTATCGGTAATTTGAAACGGGGTTCCCATAAAAATTTTGCAACGATCAAAAGGCCGAGGCAGTTCGAATTGATCCCATGATTTTTCAAAAACAATAGGTCTCTCAAGATATGCTCGCATAGGAATAATGAGAGAATCAGTCCGCTGAGCAATTGCCATAATACCTTGTTTAACCTGATGCCTTGGTCCTTTCGGACCATCCATGGTAATAATTCCTATACGCCCTTTTGTCTTCATTACGCGGGTCATGCCAAGCAGAGCCTTTAATCCGCCCTTTGAGGAAGAACCACGTACAACTTCATAGCCGATACGTTCTAAAATATCGGTAATAATCTGACCATCATTGCTATCGCTGGCAATAGTTACATAAGGCATTTTTTTTACAATACTATATGCTGATAACGCCAAAAGTTCATTGTGCCACACAGCCATAATAACTGTTTTTTTACTATTTAAAACATCCGTAACATTTTCTAAACCTTCAACTTCAAACCGCAGAGATTTTGCCATCAGCTTGTAGCAAAAAGCCAACGGAGCAGCAATTAAAGCCGGATTTACTTTTATTTTCATTTAGCCTTCTAAGCATCTTGGAACTGCATGTTATATAATTTGATGTATAAAGGGCAATTCGTAAGCAGTTCTTTATGGCTGCCTTGTGCAACAATAACACCCTTTTCCATAACAACTATGACGTCAGCTGTAAGGATGGTAGAAAGCCTATGCGCAATAACAATACTGGTTCTATCTTTCATTAAGTTTTCAAGAGCCATCTGAACAACACGCTCTGACTCTGTATCAAGAGCACTTGTTGCTTCGTCAAGTATAAGCAAAGGAGGATTTTTAAGCAATGCGCGGGCAATGGTCAGACGTTGTTTCTGTCCGCCTGAAAGCCTGACCCCTCTTTCGCCTACAATGGTAGCATACCCTTCCGGCAAACCTTCAATAAAATCATGAGCGAAGGCCGTTTCAGCAGCTTTTTTCACTTCTTCAAATGGAGCATCCTGCTGAACATATGCAATGTTTTCCTGAACGGTTGCGTTGAAAAGGAATGTTTCCTGAGAAACCATTCCCAGATTCAACCGTAGCGATTTAAGTGAGAAGTCATGAACAGGGCTTCCATTAATTTCAATGCTGCCCTTCTGGGCATCATAAAAACGCGGGATAAGATTAACAAGAGTGGTTTTTCCTGACCCGCTCGGCCCCACAATTGCGATTTTCTGTCCTGCTTTAACAGTTAAGTTAATATTTTTAAGAATAGGCTCGCATGAAGAGGAATAGTGAAATGAAAGATTTTTAAAACTAAGCTCCTTAAAAGGAACATCCAATTCTTTTGCGCCACCTTTTTCAATATTGATAGTCGGTGAATCAAGAATTTCAAAGACTCGCTCAGCGCCGGCGAATGCTCTTTGAATAGTTAAGTTGGCATCATTAATCTTTTTAATAGGCTCATAAAGCATGATAAGCGCAGCAATAAAAGAAAAGAACGTACCGGGAGTTGATCTACCGTCGATTACCTGCATACCGCCGTACCATAAGACAAGTCCGATTCCGAGCGCGCCGACAATTTCCATTACGCGCGATGAAAGTTCACTATGCAAAACCTGATTAATGGCAATCTTAACCAGTCGATGATTTTCAAGATCGAATTTTTGTGATTCAAGTTTCTCGTTAGAAAAAATCTTGATGACTTTTACGCCGCTGAAAACTTCCTGAAGACGCGCATTTATGTCTGAAATTTTTACCTGATTTTTACGTCCGAGTTTCCTTAGCTTTCTACCGAAATAAAAAAATGGGAAAATAGCCAAAGGAAGCACCAGAACTGCCCAGAACGCGAGATAAGCATCACGATAAAAAACCAGTCCGATCAGGCCGATAATAGTAATGACTTCTCTGATCATCATGATAAACGAAGGCAGACTTTGTCTGATTTCAAGAACATCATTTAGTATTCTGGACATAAGCATGCCAACCTGACTTTCTTCAAAAAAGTTCATCGGCAGACATACTATTTTTTGAAAAAGATCATTTCGAAGATTTTCAAGAACCAGTAATCCGGTAGTATTCATCAGGTATGATTGAAGAAACCTAAAAACCCCTTTAAGCAGCATAACACCGACAAAAGCTAAGGGAATTAAGAGCAGAGCTTCACGATTTTTATTTATAAAAATATCATCCATCGCAGGCTGAATAAGATAAGCTGTACCGGCGGTAGCCGCAGAAACAAATCCCATTGATATAAAAGCTACGATAACTCTAAACTTGTACGGTTTAAAATAAGACAAACATCTTTTGACAAGATGCTTGTTATTTAAATAATTATATTTATCGCCTTTGGGCAAAGTATTCTCCTTAATTTAGGCTTAAAGCCGAATTCGATCTTCTCCTTACTTGTCATTTGAAGCAATCGCAAGTCCAGATTTTTATAGAATAGATATCATCTATCAATCCTTATGCCGTAGATAGTTTTATTTGATTTGACCGCATACCACCCCTGTGATTGAATTTATTTTCAGGAGGTTAGTAAATTATGTCAGTTAAAATCGAATGTCAGGGACTACCTTGCCCGCAGCCTGTTATAAATTGTAAAAATGCTATTGAAGCTAATAACCCTTCAGAAATTATCATTATAGTTGATAATGAAGCAGCGAAAGAAAATGTATCCAGATTTATGGGAACTAAAGGATACGAAGTTTCTACAGAAAAAAATGGTGCATTAATTTCAATCATCGGCAAAAAAAACATGGAAAATGATGTTTCTAAAGACACAGAATGTGTGGACTGCAAAATAATGAGCGATGACGAACTCGCTCAGGTAGACAGTAAAATCGTTGTTTTTATCGACAGTGATTGTCTAGGACGCGGTGACGATGAACTTGGAGCGAAGCTGATGTTTAATTTCATTGCAACGCTTTCAGAACTCGGTGAGTCACTTTGGCGAATTGTCATGGTCAACGGAGCTGTAAAGCTGTCAGCAGCTGGTCATCCATGCCTTGAAAAACTGCAAGCACTTGAAACAGCAGGTGTTTCAATCCTTGTATGTGGAACCTGTCTTGACCACTTCAAGCTGCTTGATAAAAGATCTGTAGGCGAAACAACAAACATGCTTGATGTAGTCACAAGCCTACAGCTTGCCAGCAAAGTCATTAAAGCTTAAACAGAACTCTGTGATTGCTGTCAGGAATGTTTCTGACGTTGCAACTATAAAGATAAACGATCTTTCTGTTTAAAGGATAATATGGCTGACAGTACAAAAAATACCGAAACAATCAGGCTTAATAAATTTATAGCTTCCGCCGGAATTACATCCAGACGCGGAGCCGATGAGCTGATTAGTCAAGGTAAAGTGAAAATAAACGGAGAACGCATTGATTCTCCGGGAATTCAGGTCGACCCGGAAAACGATCTGGTAGAAGTTAATGGTAAGCCTGTACAGAATGGCCTACAAAATCAAAATATTTATATTTTATTAAATAAACCTATCGAAACTGTAACCACAGCTAAAGATCCGCAAAAGCGCAAAACAGTGCTTGATCTTCTGCCTTTGAAATTAAGACAAAAACGAGTTTTTCCTGTGGGAAGATTAGACTTCTATTCAGAAGGATTGCTCCTTTTGACTACAGACGGAGAACTTTGTAATCGGTTAACTCATCCTAAATGGCATTTGCCTAAAGTGTATGAAGTTATCGTGCGCGGCGGTGTTTCACCAGAAAATATAGCAATCATGGAAACAGGGATGTGTTTGTGTGAAGGCGACAGGCTTGCACCTGTGCAAGTTAAAGTCCTCAGCGAAGGCAAAGACACTACCAAGATAGAAATGATTCTTAATCAGGGCGTAAACCGTCAGATCAGGCGGATGTTCAGAGATTTTGACACGACAATTTTAAAGATCAAAAGAACAAGGCAAGGAAAAATTGAACTTGGAGATCTGCCTGCCGGAAAATGGCGGGAGCTGGCCGCAAGTGAAGTTAAGTCCTTGAAGAAAGACGTTGGACTATAAATTAAAAGGGAGTGCAGATTAAAATCAGCACTCCCTTTTTTTGAGAATTAACTATCTATTCGTTTTTAGTATTATCTTCTACGTCCACACCTTTAGGCGGCGTAAATTCATAAAGTGAATCAGGTACCTCAGGATCAATCTGAATATTACTCAGCGTAACTTCATTCCCGTTACCGTAGAAATCTACAACTAAAATTTTGGTAAGCATCTTTTTGACCTGATCAACCCAGACATAGGCAAGGACCAGTCCTGTCTCAGGTTCACGCGGCATTAATTTAAGCTTTGTAAGTCCGCCATCATCACCTTGATTCTCAACGACAAAATCCTCTTCCAGTTTAGCTTTACCGGAAATAAATTTAATCATCGTTTTTGAATTAAAAAGCTGTTTTGTACGATATTTCAAAGCAAGTTTATCATCTGGAAAATAATCCCATACAATTGACTCCCCTACTATCAGCAACTCTTTTTCAGGCTTAATTGATTCCCAGTGCAGCAAAGAAGGCTGCTTAAAAGTAATTTTACCGGTTCTGACTTCACGCTCTTTACTTGCGGCATTAGTCAAAGTCTGGCTGAAATCGGCTTTAAAAGTCGTAATTGAATCATATGATTTTTGTATTTCAGTGGTCAGCTCATCTGCAAAAGCAACAGAGCCTATCGACAATAACAGTACTAATATGAATATGCTAAACCTAAATTTCATTGCGTTCCTCATGGATTGATTTTAACATTAATTTATACATTAAATTTAACCACGTTAGGTGATTTATGAAAGAAAAACCAGTTACAGCATTTGCCCGTCGTAAAATCGAAGCTGAACTTTATGGACAGCTTTACAAAACAATGACTAAAAAACTCGGCAAAGAAAAAGCTCTCGAAATTATTACAGAAAATCTTTATGACGGCGCATTTCTTGCCGGTCAGAACTTTGCAAAAACAGCTGAAGGCGAACCAAATCTTAAGCATTTTTCTTCGATAATTGAAGCTTGGAGAATGGGAAACGCCCTTGAGGTCGAAAATATATCCCTGGAGAACAATCTCCTTAAAATGGATGTACTAAGCTGTAAATATCAGCAAGCTTATTACGATATGGGCTTGCCTGATGAACTTTGCACACTCTTATCATGTTCTCGCGATGAACCATTTGCAAAAGGGTACAGCGCACATCTACGCATGGAACGTGAAACAACTTTAGCTGAAGGCGGAAAGTGTTGCCCCTTCAGATTCTACTGGGACTAATTCATATTAAACCCTGTATCAGTCTCTGGTCACCAGAACGATACGGGGTTTACTGCCGTCCTGCGGACCAAGGATTCCGTCCTGTTCCATCTGCTCAATAAAACGTGCCGAACGGTTGAAGCCGATACGAAAACGTCTTTGCAGCAATGAAATAGAGGCCTTACCTTGAGCAAGAACAAATTCTACAGCTTCACCGTACACAGGGTCATCAGATTCACTTGGCATACTGCCCTGCCCCGGTCCTGACGGAGTATCCTTCCAGTCCGTGAAATCAAGATCAAAATCTTGTGGAAATTTTTTCTTCCAGAAATCTACAACCAGCTTGATTTCATCATCATCAACCAATGCTCCGTGCAACCTGCGCAGCTGCGCCCCGCTCGGCTTGAAGAGCATATCCCCGCGACCGAGCAGCTTTTCAGCTCCGCCCATATCTAAAATAGTACGCGAGTCATGCTTGGAAGTAACCTGAAAAGATATCCGGGTTGGAAAGTTTGCTTTAATCAGTCCAGTAACAACATCAACAGAAGGTCTCTGCGTGGCTAGAATAATATGTATCCCGGCCGCACGAGCAAGCTGCGCAAGTCTCACAATGCTGATTTCAACATCTTTTCCTGCGGTCAGCATGAGGTCGGCAAGTTCATCAACAACAATGACAAGATAAGGCATATGCTCAAGATCTGCCAAATCATCAGGCATGTCATCGCCCTGAATCTTGACCAATTTCTCATTAAAACTGGCAATATTTCTTACTCCGAGACGAGCCATTTTCTGATAACGCTGATCCATCTCATAAACGGCCCACTCAAGCGCGCTTTTTGCCAGAGCCATATCTGTAACAACAGGATGCACAAGATGCGGAAGACTTGCATAGACGGCAAGTTCGATCCTTTTAGGGTCTATCAGCAAAAGCTTAACTTCATCAGGTCTGGCGCGGTAAAGCAGACTCATGAGCAGACCGTTTAAGCAAACACTTTTACCTGCTCCGGTGGCTCCGGCTACGAGTAAGTGAGGCATCTTTATAAGGTCGGCAACAACAGGTTCGCCCTGAATGTCTTTACCGAGAGCCAGTGTCATAGGAGATTTAGCGTTCTTAAAACAATCAGCTTCGAAAATTTCACGCAGATAAACAACCTGACGCTGATCGTTAGGAATTTCCACTCCGACAGAATCCTTACCGGGGATAGGAGCTTCAATTCTTACGGATATAGCTTTTAAAGCAAGGGCGATATCATCTGTAAGTCCCGCAATTTTGCTGACTTTTACACCCGGAGCCGGACGGAATTCAAACATTGTTACAACCGGACCGGGAATTACGTTCTGTATTTCGCCATCAATATTAAAATCTTTAAGACAAACCGCGAGGCTTTGTGTTTTATTTTCTAAAACTTTAGGATCAACAGTAATTCCGGTAACTTTCGGCACGGCAAGCAGATCGAGAGAAGGAAAATCAGCTGTAGTATCAAGCGATTTAGCTTTAGGCTTACTTTTCTTCTTAGGAATTGCATCACCGAAAGGCTGCAAAACTATTTCGGAATCATTTTCCTGTTCTTTAATTTGTTTTTTAGGTTCAACTTTTTTAGGAGTTTTACCGAAATCTACAGGATCTGATATTTTCTCTGCCTTTTTTTCTGCATTTTTTAAATCGCGTTCAGCTTTTATTCTTTTAACTCTGCGATCAAACCGCTCTTTATTTTTGAGTCCTAAATCAACCAATATAGACCGGACTCTTTTGCAGGTGGAAGCCCAGCTCAAATTCAGAGTCAGCTGAATTCCGGCAAGAGTTGCAAACAGCCAAAAAAGAAAAGCACCGACAGGCTTAAGATAATGAAAAGACCATTTGGAAAGCAATGCTCCGATGAAACCGCCTTCATGGATAGACATATCTGCCTGATACGAAGTCAGCCATGGATGGGAAGCCCATGAAAGAAGGCATGCATAAAGAAGTGTCAGCCCAGCCCATCTCCACCAAGGCTGCTTTAAAACAGCTATGAAGGATGCAAGGCCTAAATGCAGACAGTAAAAAGGAATTAACCATGCACCGATTCCGACCATATCAACCAGCAATCCTGCGGCATATGATCCGGCGGGGCCAATTAAATTCTTTATTTTCCAGCTCGAACTTACCGCTTGATTAAGAGTAGGATCGCCCGGATTGAACGAGTACATGCTTATAAAAAGAAAGGCGGCTAAAAAAATCCAGAACAAGCCGGAAATTTCTTTTGCGAATTTTTCGCTAGGCAGTGTCTCATCCTCCATCTTGCCCCGATGATTATAAAGGAGCTTGTTAAAATTCTCCGGGCGGAATTAACCGCCCGGAGTAAAATCAATAACTATAAATACAATAAAAAAAGCTTATTTTTCGCGTCCTAAATATTCTTTAGAACGAGTATCAACTTTAACTTTATCATTTTCATTAACGAAAAGCGGAACATTGATGACAAGGCCAGTTTCCAGAGTTGCAGGCTTAGAAGCACCACTAACTCTGTCGCCCTGTAAACCGGGATCAGTCTGTGTAACTACCAAAATTACGGAAGCAGGCAGTTCCATGCCGATAATATTTCCATTATAAAGAAGTGCCTTATTGCTTTCACCTTCTTTAAGAAATCCTCCGGTATCACCGATTACTTCAGCAGGAACAGTCATCTGCTCATATGACTCGAGATCCATAAGTACAAAAGCTTCCCCTTCTTTATAGAGAAACTGCATTTCTTTTGTTTCCATATCTGGCTTTTCTACTTTTTCGCCGGAACGGAAAGTTTCATCAACAACCCTTCCAGTCAGCATGTTTTTAAGCTTTGTACGAACAAAAGCACCGCCTTTACCAGGCTTAAAATGCTGAAATTCTACGATTTCATAAGGTTTTTTGTCGATTTCAATTTTCAATCCAGGTCTAAAGTCTTTAGTAGATATCATTTTTACTCCGCTAAGTATTAAGTGTGCAAGCCTTTAAGGCTAATCGAAATATTAATCACGAACTGTCTGAGCAACCGCAAAGACAGCATGAATTATCAATGTTTAACTAATTGTTTATATTGATCATTCACAATAACAGCCGATAAGTCCAATAAACATCCGCTTAAAATTTTAATTTAATCGGCGGTCACATGACAAAACAACGCCTGAACGGCCAAGACATAACTCAGAATTCCAAATCCGGCAATTACCCCGAGGCACTGTTTTCCCATAAAGCTATGCTGGCGAACAGGATCTTGTGTTCTGGCCCAGATGTTACTGATATGAACTTCTACACATGGAACATCGATCCAGGCAAGCGAATCTGCAATGGCAAGACTGGTATGAGTGTATGCTCCGGCATTAAAAGCAATTCCATCAATTTTATCTGCCCGTGCTTTTTCAAGCCTGTCAATTAAGGCTCCTTCAGAATTAGACTGAAAAAATTCAAGTTTAATCTGCGCGGCTTTTTCGCCCATCATTTTTTGTAAATGATCCGGAATATCTTCAATTTTATCAGATCCGTATATTTCCGGCTGTCTTTTCCCGACATGTCCAAGATTAGGACCATTCAGTATTAAAAAGGTGTACATCTAAACTCCTTTATTTTTTTCGAGGTTGACCTAAAGAGATTCTTGAAAGATTATCTGACTTGACTCACTGAAACAAATGGGTGATCAGTGTTCCTCGCTTTAAACATAATATTTAAGGATCATTCCTAATGAATAATACTCTCAAATTAATACAAACCGTTTATGAGATCGATCAACTCGAACAATTACCGGCTCCTCAGATCATTCTCGCCGGACGTTCCAATGTTGGAAAATCATCACTGATCAACTGTCTTGCGGAAAGAAAAAGTCTTGCAAAAATCAGTGCTACGCCCGGTAAAACAAGAAGTTTAAACTATTACGAAGTAGTTCCGCACGGCTACTATATAGTTGATCTACCAGGATACGGATACGCCAAATGCTCAAAAACAGAACGGGCCAAATGGGGTAAACTTATTGACAGTTATCTGGAAGGAAACGCTTATGTTGTCGCAGCAGCGGTGTTGCTGGACAGCCGGCTGTCACCTCAGAAAAATGATATCGATATGCTTTCATATTTTATACAATGCAGCATACCGATTCTGCCGATTATGACCAAGTCAGACAAAACCAAACAAGGCGACCGCGCTAAAATTCAAAATCAATGGCAGGACATTCTTAAAGTCAAACCTATGTGTGTATCCAGTAAAACCGGTATGAACCGCACCAATCTCTGGAATCTTCTCGATAGAACAGCGCTTCCGGAATTAGCGCAGGGTCCAGTTTCAATTGAAGACATAGAAGACAGCGCAGCCGAAAGTCAATCAGAATAAAACCAAATAATCTCTGATCTTATAAGACCAAACAACCTGTTGACTGAAACGGATTGTTTGGTCTTTTTTATACAAAACTGCTATCTATTCAGATTATTTAAGCCTTTTCTGGCGTCCGAAATATTTTCCGACTGATTCAGGGACAAGCACCCATGCTATACGAAGTGCCGCAAGCACGCCGATTATGATATTGCCGATCCAGGCTGCCAAAATGGGCGGTAGCACGCCTGATTGTCCGGCCGAAGCCCCAATCATAAATAAGGCATAATAAGTAAAAGTGAGTGCCAGTCCAAGTCCGATATTCAGATATATATTTTCTGAAATAGTAATGAGCGCAAGTGAGACTAAGGCCATTGTCAAAAGTGAGAAGGCATATGACCATTTTGAATGCCATGCAGTTATTAAACTATCTACATCTGATCCGGAACTTTTAAGCTGATTAATAACTTTAGATAACTGCCATAACGGAAGCTGAGCGGGGTCTGCTCCGGGATCAACAGCTTTAAATACCCCCAGATTAAGCTTGAGCGGCAAAGTATAAATTGGATGCTTGTTTGATGAAAAACTGTCAGGACTCAGTTCAACAGCATTTTCAAGCTTCCAACCGTATTTTTCACTCACTTCTACGCTTTCAGAGGTAATAACTTTTAATATCTGATTATCGCCTTCAGCAAATTCATACACAGTAATATCCTTAGCTTTGTTGCTAAACGGCATGACTTCGGCAGCTTCCACAACGTACTTTCCTTCCCTGAACCAGATGTTGTGCAATACTCTCTTATCCAGCTGACTTTTCCGCACATCCTCTTTCCATATACGATAAGCTTCCTGCTCCCCGTAAACACCGATGACTTGCGAAAACATGAGTTGCCCCATACTCCAGAATACTGAGTAAATAATAAAAAACCGCACAAACCAGCCAAGAGAAATACCGCCGGTTCTAAGCGCGAGTAATTCTTTATTTTTCGCCATTACACCGAGTTGCACCAGCATGGAAAGAAGAAACACCGCCGGCAGAATCTGTGAAAAAATAAGCGGCATTTTAACGATAAAATACCGAAGAATTATTCCTATTCCAAGTCCGGCCTCAATAAAATCATCAAGCCTGTCAAAAAGGTCAGAAAGGAGATAAATTCCAGTCCCTACTCCAAGACAGACCATCATCAAAAACATATTTTGTTTCAGTACATATTTTGCCAGATTTCCGGGAAGCAATTTATGAATCATGCTGCCTCCCTGATTTTTTTCTTTAAAAATGGAATCCTGATTCGAAATGAATGTTCCATCACAGCCATTTTCAATAATAAAATGGAAAGAACTGCAAATAGGACATTCGGGGCCCATAAGCCTATTATTGGAGACAACGAACCACTTTCTCCAAGGGTTATACCAAGCGAAAGCATTGTATAATAAACAAGGAAAAGCCCCATTGAAATAACCAGACCGTATTGCTGTTTAAGTCCTTTGAAAATACAGGCAATCGGCATGGCAAACATACCGAGCACCAGACATGCTACAGGTAATGCCAGCCTTTTTTGAATTTCAACCTGAACTTTTCGTAAAAATTTCTGATCCAGATCTCCGGCACGATCCCCTCCTCTGCTAATGCGGACGAGCTTTTCCCATGCCATTTCCTTAGGGCGCGGATCATCGACACTATAACCTTTCAGAAGGTTCCCAAGAGGGATTCTGACATCGTAATTCTTAAATTTAAGAACGCTCAGCTGATCTTTATTCTGCTGATATATACGCCCGTTTTCAAGATGAACCATGATTCTTCCACGGGTAGAATCTGTTCTGATTTCACCAAGCGGAGCAACAATTGTTGCAGTCATAGCTTTTCTAGTGCTGTCGCGCACAAAAACGGAATGCATTATGCCGTCTTTTTTATCTACATTTTCAGCGTAAAAGACCAAACCCGGAAAATCTCTATTAAAAACTCCCGGCTGAATCGCTAACTGACTTCTGGTTCGCGCAAACTCCATCAAAGCAGTACGAAAATTCTCTGTCCCCCACGAAAGACCGTATAACGAAAAAAATACGTCAGCGCAGGTGCACAATATGCAAAAAATTATCGGAGCAGGTAAAAGCTTATACAGACTGATCCCGCCTGATTTAAGAGCCGTGATTTCATTATCTGAATTCATGCGCAAAAAGGTCAGGAAAATAGCCAGCATCGTAGCAATAGGAGTCAGTACGAGCAGAAAAAAAGGACACAAGTATAGGAACAGCTTTCCCATTTCAAGCGCGCCAAGGCTTTGTCCCATGAAAAGATCTCTGAATTGCAAAAGCCTTCCAATTAAGATCAGTCCCATAAAACCAGACAAGCTTAACGAAAAAATGGAAAGAAGTTCTTTAAAAATCTGACGATGAAGAAGCTTCAAATTGTTTCCATATGGAATTATAGACGGTTAAGTCCAGTTTAAATAAAAATGATTAGTCACATTCAGGACTTTTATCAGCATTTTCTTTGTAAAATCTATCAAGAAATTCCATATCTTTTGGTGATAAATTAAAACGCATTGCAGCTTCTTCAAGCAGTGCACTCTGAGTTTTATCGGTTTCGCCCTGCTGTTCAGAAATCCACTTAACAGCTTTGCGCGTAAGTTCACTTTTAGGAACTATAGTTGTCATATATTATATTCCTTTAAGGACAAATGTTATTAATCAATTATAGTACACTAGCTTGTTCCCCCTTGCAACTTCGCGCAGGCTGGAATATTTAAATCACGGTTTAACCACCGCAACGAAGGGTTTTCCCTTTTATTCGATTAGATGATTCATAGCTATCTAGCTATTTTAATTAATTTTATATTTAATTCTAATTCAAGAGGTTTTAAATGCCTTCTCTTTATGCAGCTGCAATTCTCGGAGTCGTTGAAGGTCTAACGGAATTTTTACCGGTCTCAAGCACAGGTCACCTGATCATTACCGGAAATCTTCTAGGTTTTACAGGAGATAAGGCTGCGTCCTTTGAAGTTGCAATCCAGTTAGGAGCAATCCTTGCCGTAGTATTGCTGTATTGGTCACTTTTCTGGGGATTAATTTTTCCGGAACAAGGGAAAAAATTTTCAGGAGTACGAGGACTTTATTTACTATTTTTAACTAGTTTGCCAGCCTCAATTCTCGGACTCATCGCACACGACGCCATTAAAAAATATCTCTTTAATCCTTACACCGTTGCGTGGGCTCTTTTGGTCGGGGCTCTAATGATTCTTTTTGTTGAGCGAAAAGAAAGAAAACCTGAATGCTTTACATTAGATGAAATGACACCCAAGCTGGCATTAGGCATAGGTTGTTTCCAGTGTCTTGCGCTATGGCCGGGATTTTCAAGATCAGCCTCAACTATTATGGGCGGTATGATTCTGGGAGCCAAACGAAAAGTTGCCGCAGAATATTCATTTATTGCAGCTGTCCCCATTATGTTTGCCGCAACAGGATATGATATGCTGAAAAGCTATAAACTTTTCACGATGGCAGACATGCCGTTTCTTGCGGTAGGATTTATAGTTTCTTTTATTTCTGCATGGATTGCGGTGAAAGGTTTTATATACCTTTTAGGCAAATTAACCTTGCGTCCATTCGCTTATTACAGGCTTGCGCTGGCTCCGCTGATTCTGTTTTTCTGGAGCTGAAATTAGACATTCAACAAGTTAGAATTGCTAAGTAAAACCATTATTTTAATAAAAATCAAAAAAAATTAAATTTTTACTTGCCAAGAAGAAAGAGACCGTATAGTACTCTCTCTCGTTGGCGGCGAAGGCCGAAACGCGGCGAGGTAGCTCAGTTGGTTAGAGCATGCGGCTCATATCCGCAGTGTCGGGGGTTCAATTCCCTCCCTCGCTACCACGATTACACAAACCCGTAGTTCTCAGGAACTGCGGGTTTTTTGTTTTATTTCTCCTTTGACTTCCATTTCCTCAAGATTTACTTTCAGCCACTATGAAAACAAAAATTTCCATCAAATCTAAAAGCGAAATAGCTAAAATGCGCAAATCCGGCTTACTGCTTCAGGAAACTCACATGGTTGCCAGAAGTTTAATTAAGCCGGGCGTAACAACTGCTGAAATAAATGAAGCCGTAGAATCATTCATATCCAAAAATAGAGCGACAGCACTATTTAAAGGGGTTCAAGGAGTCACTCCCTACCCTGCCGGAACATGCATTTCTGTTAATGACGAAGTAGTACATGGAATACCGGGCACTCGTGAATTAAAAGAAGGTGACCTTGTATCTATTGATATCGGAGTTAAATTAGACGGCTGGTGTTCTGACTGCGCCTGTTCATACGGAGTAGGAAAAGTTTCGAAAGATGTTCAAAATCTGCTTAGCACGACTGAAGGATGTCTCAATATAGCTCTAAATGAGATGAAACCGGGTGTTAAATGGAGAGACATTGCTAAAGTCATGGCTGATTCAGCAAGAAAAGCCGGTTATTCCGTAGTTGAAGAGCTTGTCGGACATGGCATAGGCCGCGAGCTGTGGGAAAGCCCGGATGTTCCAAACTATCCTACTCGCGCAATTCCTGATTTCACGCTAGAAGAAGGGATGGTCATTGCGGTTGAACCCATGATAAATATGGGCACACATAAGATTTTCACTAAATCTGATAAATGGACCATATGTACCAAAGACGGAAAACCTTCAGCTCATTTTGAACATACAATTGCGATCACTGCTGACGGAATAGAAATTATGACCTGTGATCCGGATGGAAAAGGCTGGGCAATCTGGTAAGCATTTTTAGAACTGTGTCGGCAACTAGCGTCAATATTGAATTTCCAATCCAGCTAATTTTTATTTATTATTTTAACATACCCGTGGGAAAAATATGCTGAGCAAGACACTTTCATTGGCTTTATTTATATTTTTAATTTCTTCCTGTCCGGCTTGTGCTAAAAAGCCGGTTGTTTATCCGAATGACCATTCTAAAACTGTCGGTAAAATTCAAACGGATCAAGATATTAAGTACTGTATGAATCTTGCTGATGAAAACATAGGCAAAGCATCACGCGGCAAATCCAGCGTTCGATCAGGAGTTAAAGGCGGACTGATCGGAGGAGCTATCGGCTTAGGAATCGGAATAGTAACAGGCAGCCCCGGAACATCAGCACTTGCAGGTTCCGCTGGCGGAGCTGCCGGAGGAGCCGTTGGCGGGGCGGTTCAAGACAACACGGACGCAGCATATCGAAATTTTGTGGAAAAATGCCTAACTGAAAAAGGATATGAACCAATCGGTTGGAGATAGTTTTTACAATTATTCCAAGTTTATATAATCTTTAATATATTTTCTGATTATTTCGTCGTAAACACCGGTTTTTTTAAACTTAACTAATTCTTCATTAATTTTTTCGGCCAAACCATTCGGTACGGTTTTTCTAGAAAAAGCGAGATAAGTGTCAGAGCGACCGTAAACTATAGGCTTGCCAGTCTTGGGGTCTACAATTAATTCAATATCTGCCTTAGAATTCATACTATCCAAAAATTTCATAGCCGGAAGATAGTCGGCAAAGAACATATCAATTCTGTCCAGTTTGAGCTTTTCCATATTCAGATTAATATTAGGGACCTCTTCAACACGCATGAACATATTCGAATCAATCGCATTTTGAATTTCCTTTCCATAATAAAAACCTCTGCCGACACCTACTTTATAATCCTTTGCATTAGAAAGATCTGCTTTTAAAAAAACACCGGCCCCTTTGCGACGCAAAGCAATAACTTTTTCTGTAATAAGAGTGCAACTTGGGTAAAACAAATATTCGTTTCTATCCGCAGTATACCCGGCGTTGAAAATAGCGTCTGCGGTACCAATTTGTACCATTTTAAGAGCTCTTCTCCACGGTACAACTTTAATTGTACAAGTACATCCAGATTTTTTTACTATAGCTGAAACAATATCAACTAAAACACCATTAGGCACATCGTTTTCAAGATAAGCTTGAGGAGGATTATCAAGTGTAGTTATCACTAGATTACTTGAATAAACAATGCATGGAACCAATATGAATAAAATATTAAATATTACAATTTTTTTATACATAATCTACTCTTTATAATAATTTTGTAATGAACAATATTAAAATCGAAACATAACAATTTAAAAATACCAAATATCAAAATTTAGACTCATGTTCCAAACTAATATTTTAAAATTTTCCTAAATATGTCATTATCAATTTGAAATATAGATCTAGTAATAATTAAATAAATTTAAATTACAATTTATTTTTTAAAAACTGTTAAGATTATTCAAGCATTGCCGATCTGTTTTATGAACCTGAAATTTTAACATAAACGGCTGGTAAAAATGCGGGTACTGACTTTTTTTATACTTTTATTAACTATTCCATTAACTGCGCAAGCTTGGCAGGGAAAAGTTATTGCAGTTGATGATCCGACGACTCTAGTTGTTCTTAAAGACGGTCAATACCCTATAAAAATCAAATTATCCGGCATTGAGCCAGCTCCTGATATTAAAAGCTCCAAAGGCAAATTGGAATGCAGCGGCATTGCTCTAATGAAAGATGTAGACGTTAATGAAATAGGAAAAGACGCAAACAATATCGTTTTAGCTGATGTTACTATTGACGGTCTGGGACTCGCGCAAGAACTTATCAAGGCAGGAGTTGCCAAACAGACAGGACAAATTTCAGCGGGCACACCGCCGATTGCACAGGTGGAAACGGCCCCTACTTCAAATGAAATAATTTCAGAATTATCTGAAGATACTCAATCAAATTCAGACAGCGAAAAACAATATGCAACCCCTGAACCGTTGCCGCAATCAGTTCCGGCAAATCCTCCTGTTATTAGATATGTTCAGGTTCAAGAACAGCCGCAGCAATTAGGTTTCTGGCCTGCTCGCCAAATTAAGACTGTTCCTTTGCAAGTTGCCCCTTCTCCAAGTTTAACTGAAAATTATGCAACTGACCCTAACGATGCAACCTCTTTGCCAGCTCCATCAACTATGACAAAGCCCGGAGATATTGCTGATCAAGATTATAACCTTGCGGTCAGCGTAAAACAATCAAGACCGCATAAAAAGAAAGCAGGATTTTTTGTTCCAAAGAAAAAGTCAGAAACTTTTATTGGAGCCGCCATAGGCACGCAGTATTCTACCAAATCTAAAACAGATGTTCCGTATTCTTCATTCGGTCCTTCAGGTGGACTCGCTATCCGTCATTTTTATCCTTCAGGGTTCGGGCTCGGCGGGGACATGCTGATTAGTGGCACGTCTGGAAGATCCGGAACAATCGCAGCATCAAGCAATGCTACAAATAGCACCTCTTACGACTATAAATCTAAAAGTTTCAACACGTATACTTTTACGGCTTCTTTACTTTACAGGTTTTATACAGATTCTAAATTTTCGCCGTATATAGCAGCTCAAGGCGGTTATTCTTTTTTCGGCTATCCCAATACTGATTTCAGCCTTTCTGACGGAGCTCCCGTAGCAGGTGGAGGTTTGGGGTTTCTTTACGAATTTGACTCAGGGTTTACCATTGGCTCAGATGTCAGGTACTTAAAAACTTTCGGAACAAAATCCGACGACCCAGACGGTTTTTTAAACACAACAATCAACCTTGGATACACATTCGACTAAAGTGTTAATCTACACTATTAATTTCCGCTTTATGTGCTATTCCGATTAGTATAGCATAGCTATACACCTTCCTTTAATCCCTCAATCGTCCGTTTTTTCTCATCAATTGTCTCATTTTTTTACATTACGGTTGACTTGCCTTTTTTGTAGCTGTATACGTTTTTCGAATATGTATTACTTTACAGTTAACATTTTAGAAAAATAAACTAAACAGGTCTGCAATTATGTCTCAAAAATTATTTCGCTTACTGTCTTCAGCCATTTTTCTAATTTCTGTGTTGTTTTTAGCCATTCCGTCTGCGCAAGCTCACAGAGTTTCTGTTTTTGCATATGTTGAAGGATCTGAAATTTTTACTGAAAGCTATTTCAACAAAAAAAGCAAAGTACACCAAGGTAAAATTGAAGTTTTCAATTTAACAACAGGAGCTAAAATTCTAACAGGAACAACTGACGACAATGGTGTTTTCAATTTTCCAGTTCCAAAAGAAATTTCTTCTGATCATGCAGGATTAAAAATTGTCCTTAGAGCTTCCCAGGGGCATCAAAATGAATGGATTCTAACATCTGAGGATATTTTTCCTGACACCTCATCGACCACCACAGCCGTAGACCAAATATCTCAGGCTCCTGCTTTAACAAGTGTGGCAACAAGTCTGCCAAACGCCGACATATCGCAGCTCACCACTCAAATTAAAGAACTGAACGCTAAAGTGGATACAATAAAACATCTTATTGTGAATCAGCAGGAAGATGGTCCCGGAGCGAAAGAAATATTCGCGGGGATTGGATATATTTTCGGTATATTCGGGATTGCGGCTTTTTTAACTTCCAGAAAAAAATTTAAATCTTAAATTTAACAACGGAGCAGTGTTATGAAAAAAACTTTAGTATCGTTATTTACAGCAATTGTATTCTTTGCCGCGGCAGTAAGCGCGTATGCACATTTCGGCATGCTGATTCCTGAAACATCTATTGTTTCTCCTGCGAAAAAAACAATAGAGATGGAACTGTCATTTGC
This sequence comes from Desulfovibrio gilichinskyi, assembly GCF_900177375.1. Lineage (NCBI taxonomy): Bacteria > Pseudomonadati > Thermodesulfobacteriota > Desulfovibrionia > Desulfovibrionales > Desulfovibrionaceae > Maridesulfovibrio > Maridesulfovibrio gilichinskyi. Next base: position 772,066 of record NZ_FWZU01000001.1, read on the forward strand.
GCATCCTTTTGAAATGCACGGAATGGATCTTGTTAAACCCAAAAAATTCAGTGTTTATCATGATGGCAAAGAAACAGATCTGCTAAGCACACTTAAACAAAATAAATTTTTAGATCACAGTGCATTTACCACATCATACAAGTTCAATCGCCCCGGAATGTATACTTTTTATATGGAGCCTACTCCATATCCGGAACCTGCCGAAGACAACTATATCGTCCACTACACAAAAACAATTGTATCCGCTTTTGACGAAGGTGAAGACTGGAAAAAACCTTTAGGTGTAAAAACTGAAATCGTCCCTCTCACCCGCCCTTGGGGTAATTATGCCGGCAACGTTTTTCAGGGTATTGTTTTACTTGACGGAAAACCTGCTCCATACACACGAGTTGAAGTTGAATTGTATAATAAAGATTCAAAATTAAAAGCTCCGCATGAATGTATGGTAACTCAAGAAGTCCTTTGCGATGGGAATGGCGTTTTCACCTTTGCCTGCCCTAAACCTGGATGGTGGGGATTTGCAGCTCTAAATGATGCAGATTATAAAATTGAAGGTAAAAGTGTTGAACTCGGAGCAATCCTCTGGATTCAAATGTTTTCATACTAGTGTATAAAATAGTTCTTTTAAGCATGAATATAATTGCTAAAAATTTAGCACATGCTTAGCGTAAAGGTCAGACCATATGGTCTGACCTTTACTTTTTTGCATTATTATGCATATTGACACATAATAAAAATAATTGATTATTATAAAACTTAGTTTAATATATTTAGCTTTTTACTAACACCACCCTTTCCGGAGTATGGATGCGTAATCCGCATGTATTAATTGTCGATGACAGTAAAACTATACGTTCTTTATTGAGCTCACAGCTCAGAAAGCGAAGTATTGATGTAACTGAAGCTATCGATGGACTCCAAGGTCTATATCGAAGTCGTGAAAGACATTATGATTTAGTAATCACTGATATAATCATGCCTAATATGGATGGATATCAGCTTTGCTCTGAAATTAAGAAGAATCCCGCTACACAATCTACTCCCGTTATAATTCTCTCTACCAATGAAAGAAATGATCAAATCGAAAAAGGATTTGAAGTCGGAGCTGCGGCTTATATTACCAAAAATAATGCTAAGAAAGAGCTTATTCCGTATGTGCACGAAATACTTAATAAATCCAAGATACTCAGAGATAAATTAATTTTAGTCGTCGATGATTCAAAGCATATCCTGAATGTTGTAAAATCCGGCCTTTCCGGCGCAGGATTCAAAGTCATAACAGCTTCAAATGGCGTCGAGGCTTACGCCATTGCTTCTAAAGAAATTCCTGACCTGATCATTTCTGATATCAACATGCCTGCGATGAACGGAATTGAATTTTGCGAAAAGATACAAAAAACACCAGCTCTTTCCAGAATTCCATTTGTCATTATGAGTTCAGGCGGAGAACGCCGAACAATGCGCGAGCTGCTGCATAAAGGAGCTTCGGCTTTTTTGGTTAAACCTTTCAATATAGACCAGCTTGTAATTACTGCTGAAAAACTGCTTAGCGACCATTTCAAAATGGAATTGCAACAACGTGAACTTTTAAAAACTGAAAGAACTCTGATCCTTGGCAGCATAGCAAGCCTTGTCCAAGCTCTGGAAGCTCGCGATTCATATACCCGAGGGCATTCTGATGCGGTTGCAGCCATATCGCTAAAAATTGCGAAAAAAATGTCGTTTAATACTCATGAATTAGAAAGAATAGAGTTCGCGGCCCGCCTTCATGATCTTGGTAAGATAGGAATAAGGGACGATATTCTTTTAAAACCCGGACCGCTGACTACACCTGAGTTTGCATTAATCAAACAGCACCCCGAATTGGGAGCCGATATATTACGCCCGATTCCAAATATGGAGGATATCATTCCGGCAGTCCTTTATCATCATGAAAGGATAGACGGACACGGATACCCTCATGGACTTGCCGGCAATGAAATCCCTATTTGGGCGCGTATTATTGCTGTCGCAGATGTATATGATGCGCTTACAACGGAGCGGCCATATAGAAAAGCAATAGACCACGAAAAAGCCATGAATATCATTACTCAAAACACAAATTTACAATTATGTGCTGAGTGCATAAAATCATTCAAATCTGTAAGCTCAGACAATCAGGTAGAAATTGAAAATTTAGATCTACCCCAGAGAATCTAAACCTGAAACTTCCCAAGCCTTTTCTTTGCTAACTTCTTCTCCGGATGCAAGTATCGTTTCTTGCATGTCGAAAGCGACATCCCGGCTTTCGTCAACTCCCATCTGAAAAATTAATTTCTGATTTTGATCATAAATATAAGCTGACTCTTCATAGATATAAAATTTAAACGGACTTTCCATAATGCCTCCTGAATAAAATCATATTTATCAAAATAAAATCAAATTTAATAGACAGCTACTAACATTTTGCGGCATGACATGAAAGAGATAATGAGATAGGTTTTTGAAAAGATAAAATTTTAAAAAAATTACCAAATCATTTTTAAAGGGAATTTTATGAGAAAACATCGGAAATATATTTTTTTGTTTTTTATTATTTCTATTATGACAATCGCAGCTACATGCGCCTGTGCCGAAACACACACTTACAAAGATAAAAGCGGAGCCAGTTGCACGGAACAACGCGTTGACTATGGAGCCGCAACCGTAATTTGCTCAGATGTTAACGGCGATATTCTAGCTAACTGGGTTTGCGAGTATGAGCTGGAATACTCATGCCGCAACACATTGACGGGACAAGTTCAAAAAGGTGGATTTGACCCACTGTCTGATTCTCTATGCACGCATCTGTGCGGATTTTCCAAAGAAGATTTAAAATAATTTTTTTTAACAGTTAAGTTTCTTGCCTTTAACTAAGCAATGATATATCTCTACCAACTTCTTGCAAAGATTCCGGTTATTTATTTTCACCGGGCTATTGCATCCTCTTCTTAATGTATTATAATATAGGTAAGAAGAGTTCTTTGAAATGGGGGCGCACTGGTTTCGACGGGGATGAATGAAGCCAAGGCTGCAGGTCGAGGCGCCGCTGGCCTCGTAAAAAGCGGCACAATCATAATTGCAAACGACAATTACGATTACGCATTAGCAGCTTAATTTAAGCTGCTGTGTCATAGCTTTGATGTCTGATATCTGCTGTGGCAACAAAACCCATCAGGCTGGCTAGTTTCCGGTTGCACGTCCCGGAAGCGGCGAGAACCTAGCACGAGCTGGCCCACATGTTGCCCGTTCAGGGGCGTTCATGAGGGCGAGAAACAATACCTGAACTACACCTGTAGACGTCTTGGTGGAGCATTCTCGGACGGGGGTTCGATTCCCCCCGCCTCCACCAGCTAAAGTCTATGTTTTCAATGGGTTAGACAAACTAAACTTTGAAAACAATCACATTGGCCCCACTTTAGCCCCACTTTTTTTTAAAAGCCCCATTTCAAAAGGCCCGTTTTCGATTGAAAACGGGCCTTTGCTTTTAGGTCAGGTCAAACGCAACTTACCAACTTTGTGTTGCTTCTTATCTTGTATACCTCAGATTAAATTCATCAGCCGCCGTGTCTACATGTTTACGCGCCATCTCATGAAAATTCTAGTCAACAGAGAAAACGAATTTGAATCAATTTACCGCGAATGGCACAGCAAACTCAAACCCACATGGGCCAAAGTTACGCTAAGACAATTATTCCAAATTACCTTTGTATCCATTTTTCCTCAAATCTTCTTCAAGGTAGCCTTGCCTTGTCCTGGTGAGTTTTTCGGAGTCAAAATTTCCAGAATCTATCTGTTTTTCATATGCGGTTATGCCTTTGAAAAGCCTTTCCTTAGTTATCGATAAATTGAAGTTTGTCTCAGCTAACCATTCGCTAACATCTTCGACTTCTTGATGCATGGTTGTACCTTTTTTATTTTCTCTACCCTTTGCGGCATGGCCATCAGGAAAGAGAATGCCTGTCTCCGTTACACGGACTATGACAGAATCATTTCCAGTTCCAGTTTGTATGGAACCATCAGGTAACACTCTAAGCTCGTCAATTTTCACGCTATCATCCCCATCTCCAGTATCAATACTACCGTTCAATTCCGTGTTATGAACTATAATGGAATCGTTTCCCTTTCCAGCTCGCATAGTACCACCCTGTAACACTCTAAGCGAACCTATCGTTATGCGATCACTTCCGTCTCCGGCATCAATGCTACCACTCAATTCCGCTTTATCAGATGTGATGAAATCGTCTCCCCTTCCAGTTCTTAGAATCCCATCACTTACGACATCAAGCTTATTTGTATCTATGTAATCATCTCCATCTCCGGTATCAATCGCACCATTGGACGAAACAGTAACACCATACCTTTGTTCACGAGTATTATCATCTGCCCTATCACGATTGGTTGATATACAATCGTTACCCTGACCAGTTGATATAAGCCCATATCCACTAGCGGTTAACGCACGATTAGCGCCCACATGATCATTACCCTGTCCTGTGGAGAGGATACTATCACCGGTCGTAAGCATCCTGTCCCCAGACATAATATTATCGTCTCCTGATCCGGTTTTAACCAAGCTATAACAGTCTATGAGAATGGCCTTGCCGGACATGACAGTATCATTACCATCTGCTGTAGTCAGCGCACTTTTATAGTACACATGCAGAGTGTCACCGACGCTGATAGTATCGTCACCGCTACTTGTGATAACTGCACTAGAATGATTTATACTTAGTTTTTGACCTGCGGAAACATTGTCGTCTCCAGAACCGGTATTAATAAAAGATTTCTCCATATCTAAATCTTTACTGGTGAGGATAGAATCATCACCTTCACCAGTATCAATGACTGCGTTCTCCATACTTAAATCTTTACCGGCATGGATAGAATCATTCCCGGAACCGGTATCTATACTTCCCTTTACGCGAGTCCAACCTGAAGAAAGATAATTACCACTCATGATCACTGATTTCTTTGTACGGATAACATCATCTCCATCACCTGTTCTAATCGTACCACTATCAATACGCATACTGCCGCCTACATCGATGATGTCGTCACCGGAACCGGTATCCATACTTGTTACTTTTACAGTACGTCCTAGCATCTCATCCCAGCTTTTCTTACTATTAAAATCTAAGTCTATTTCAATGTCTTCCTTGTTAGGACCATAGCTGATTTGTGTGCGTCCGCCCTTAATATCTAAATCCCCGCCTACCATAACGATATCATTACCAGAACCAGTGTTAAAAAAAGGACCGCTATCTGAATCAGTTCGATGTAATTCCAATCCGTCTGATATTACTTTTTCACCACGGATTGACAGATTACCATGCACCTGCACGATATCATCTCCTGATCCAGTATCCAGTTTTGAAATTTCTATATCACCACTGCTCAAAATCATATCGTTTCCGCTGCCGGTAGAAACCGATACGCTAAGTATTTTTTTGCCTACCAAAATGACTGTATCATCACCGGCACCACCGGTAATTGCACCCGTGGCTGTTTCCTTTTTCGATGCAGAAGTCTCTGTCGTTCCCTCATACCCAACCTCAAGGGCTGTTTCCCGATAATCTTCACTTAATTCAATTAAAGTATCATTGCCGGAACCGCCGTCTAAGGCTCTCCCATGAAAGCCTATAATAAAATCGTCTCCAGTTGTTTCGTCACCGGAACGGTAGCCTGAAAGAGTAATAACTCCGTCATCGTCCTCATTAATAATGGTGTCCGAAGTCAAAAGATAGAATTGGGAACTTTGTCCGTCACTGCTGCTGATCACCGCTCGGTAGCCGAAAACAGTCCCATTGCCAGATTGAGAACGATCTGCTCCACCTGCTTCATTATACTTCACAACTTCTTCAACGTCGTTTACCTTACTGTTTTGCGATGGTGGACTGCTGTTATTTGCTGAACTCAGAGAGGAAGGAGGAATGACAAATTTTTCAATGGAAACTTGACGTCCAGATTGAAGCGTCATGCTACCTAACGTTTGAATAGAAGCATTTTCCGGAAGTGGTTCATCCATAATTTGTGGGGCTGTGGCTACGACTTCATCTACAAACTCATCTTGACGTTGTGAGTTATATGCATCCACTGCGGCCTGCACGTCTGGTGGAAGCTCTTTACTATACGGGAGTCGTTGTTCAGAGCTATTCATTCTGTCCGAAGCCTGTCTACCTTCGGGAGATATTTCAACTTTGTCATTGGTTGGTGTCTGTTCCGACGTCTTCTTGCGATTGGCAAGGGGCAAGTGACTGTCAGAAATTTTATCTGAACTGAGTTGTGAATATGAATAGGCTGTTTCGGATATTGAGTTCACCAGACACCCCTTATTATTAAAGCTTACGCTAATCATATCGACACGATTATGTTAAATCTTTAGAGGTCATTATAAATTAAAAATAGCACCGCATAATTCCTGATCTTCATCTTGCGCACCCATTTAACCTGTGGTGCCAAGCCACCACCCTCATGCAATAGGTCAACGCATAGGAATATATCAAGAAGTAGAAGATTTGGTTGTCTTTCCGGCGGATAGCTGCCTTTAAAAGAGCAATCATGAGGTTCATATTAATAAAAAAGGGTTTACATCGTATTTGATGTAAACCCTTAATTTAAGTGGTTCTCAGGGCGGAACTGAAACGCCGCACCTGCTTTCTTTATCTTCGAATAGTATCGGCCACGTCGAGCAGTCGCTCTCTCACTGTGAACATATAGCGAGCCATTTTTCCTCGGTGGTCAGCGAACATGGAATCTTCCTTGCCCCGCAAGACAACCATAGGGTTGAAGGTGCAGATCTTGTTCATGGCCATCATAGCCTCTTCAAGGTTCTGAGTTCCACCCTTGTCCACATTGGTAATTTTCTCAGGATACAGTTCTTTCAGCACAGTGATTACATCACGAAGAACCAACGTCATGCCTTGCGCGAAGTACACACGATCATCCAGTTCAGACCACGTCAGAGTCCCTCCAGGTGCGGAGAGCCAACCCAGCGGAACGTCAATAAAGTTTTTGGAAAGGATGAAGGTCAACATATCATAAATCTCGCTGGCCTTGATGTTGACAATAGCACGGGAATCGCCTTTCTTCTTGTTAACCACCTTCATGCTAATCAGCTTATCGGCGTATTTGTGAACGTTAGCCACGCCATCTTCATACGCTGAATTAGAAGATCTCTCGAAGAAACCCCATATCCGAGGACCGTAGGTAAAGTCTCGTTCACGAGCTTCTTGCATCCAAGGATTTTCAGGGTCCATGGAGCCATACTTTGCCATGGTAGTGGAGAAAAACTTCTGCAAAAGAGTTGTCGCTGTAAGAACTCCAAGCTTGCGATTGACCGCATTATCAAAATGAGATTTAGGAGTCACAAACAGATACTGAGGGGTCCACCCATCAGCCAGCTCGGTCTCCAAACGGGACACAATTGCCAACGCAAGTACTCTGCCCTTCAAAGTTTCAAGCTTTTCCTTGTCCGACTCAGAAGCATTTGGATTATTAAAAGCAGGATCAGCCTTAACGGCTACGATCTCCGAACGAACGGAGGGTGATATTTCAGGCCACTCAGTAGTGGAGAACATATAACCAATGCCCGAAACGGCCCACCAAATACCCCACAGTAGCAAGGGAATAAAGAAAGCCAACACCTTGCCACTAGTCGGAACCAACTTATGCAATTTTTGCATAACACTCATAATAACACCTGTTTTTTTTCTTCATTATTTATACAGTCACCTTTTATTTAATCATTCTAACAATCCTGAATTCAACTCGCAAGTGCAACCTCAACAAACTTTGCATAAAGATTAAGTTTTTCGACATTCCATGAGAAGTTAGGCCAGTCTTGATGTTTATGTATCCACATTGCTTTTGCCTTGTCTCGCGGTGAATGTGCGGGTTATTCGCCGCACGGTATGCGATGAATTTAGGTTTTATTTGTTGTGATGGTAATACTTTAGAATTTAAGTAGAATAAAATATCCGGCAAGGCCGTGGTAAAGTAACCGCGCTAGATGCTAAGCTTCACGCGAATCAGAATTCGAGAAATATCGGATCATTCAGGATAGGCTTTTTGTATCAGACTTTGATCGGTTGGTGGGGAATGTTGATAAAGATAAACGATAACTGGTACTCCGCCTGTAATTCTCGCAATTCGACGTGCGCACGCTGGTTGAATTCGCGGGCCGGATTGATCTGGAAGGTATGTATGCAGTATTTCATCTTGCAGTCCTTGCGTATTCATGCAAGGTCATTTTTTGCGACGCATTAAATCGCAATGGCAAGACTACAAGGTTAATTAAAATTTTATATTAAAACTTACAGGAGTACGTACATGACAAAAGCATCTGCACGCCATCTTTTGGTTAGTGATGAACAGACCTGTCTGGACCTGAAAAAACAAATTCAGGACGGCGCAGACTTTGGTGAACTAGCAAAAAAACACTCCAGCTGTCCTTCCGGTCAGCAGGGTGGCGCTCTCGGTGAGTTCCGCCCGGGCCAGATGGTCCCGGAATTTGATACCGTTGTGTTCAATGAAGCCGTTGGCGAAGTTCATGGCCCCGTAAAAACACAGTTCGGTTACCACCTGCTGATCATCGATAGCCGCGAAGACTAAACAACTCTTCACCGCTATAAAAAGAATAAAGCCCAGACTAAGTCGGGGCTTTATTCTTTTTTGAGTTACACACTCTCTTCAGCAAAAATATCCTCTATCCACTCACAGGACATCCCGGTCCCAGCAGCATCTGCAGGAGCAGGGTCACTTTGATGGCGTTCCTGTCACCAACCTCCGCAGGCCGCTAGTCTGCAACGGTAACCGCGCTAGATGCCAAGCTTCACGCGGAATCTGAATTCGAGAAATATCGCATCATTCAGGATAGGCTTTTTATATCTGATTTTGATCGGTTAGTGAGTGTTGTAGATAAAGAGAATCGATAGCTAGTACTACGCGAGCCTCCCTATAAACCTTATATCAATCTGGAGAGTATCTTGTTTGTGATTCGTCCATCTGCTGAAAATGATTTTGTATTTCTCTGCCAACTTAGGAAGCTAGCTTTATTCGAAGCAGTAGAAAACGTGTTTGGCTGGAACGAAACAATCCAAAATGAAATATGCCGCCGAGAATGGGAAGAGGCTCGGCCAGATATTATTGAAATCAACGGCCAAAAAGCTGGCTCATACTTGGTCCAAATCAATTCGGATCATATATATTTGGGACGTTTCTACCTTCTTCCTAAGTTTCAAGGGCAAGGCATCGGCAGCAAAATTTTAAACGACGTATTGGCTCTCTCCGAACGTGAGAATCTACCAATAAAGCTCTGTTACCTCCAAGGGAATCGAGTTGGAAGCTTGTATACGCGGCTTGGCTTCAAAATCATCTCTGAAGACACAGAATTTGTTCATATGATTAGGCCGTTAACAACAAAGTAGTAACAAAACAGGTATCCAAAATGAGTACACCTATTGGGGACACTTCTGGCGAGCTGAATCTACGTCCATCTGGAATTAAAAATTTCTTAAATCGGCACTCTGTTTACTTAGGTCTTAACTCCCAATAGACAACAGTACCGCCAGTCTATACCCCCTTCTTTTTCTCAATCCACTTGTCCACCTGCGGCGGATCAAAGGACCCCAGTTTTTTTATTTTTGCAGAGACGGCAACGCCCTGCTTATGGCGAACGTCTGCCAGCTTAGCATATTAGCCTTTCGGCTTTCCACGAAAAAATTGGCCAGTCCTAATGTTCGTGTATCCGCATTGGTTTTGCCCTTGTTTGCGGTGATGGGGTTGTTATTCGCCGCCGGTTTTGCGGTTATTTAGGGGGAATTTGGAGCAATGGCAATTGGTTTTGGATGTACTTCGATTGACATCCTGTAGCGCATAATCAAAATTATGCCGAAAAAATAATATGTAAGCTTGCACCCCCTATTATTTTTCCCGATTCTTGTGGAATATCAGGATTAGGTCGTGGATCGCATGAAAAAAGCAAATAAGCAAAAAAATAGCAACGACGTATTAGCTATATTAATTTATAGCTGACCTATTCATAATTATTTTCAATAAAATCAGTAAGGACTCTTTTAACTACTGGAACAGACACACCATTTCCCATTTGTTTATAGACAGCATTATCGTTATTTATCAATTTATAACTATCTGGATACCCCTGAAGTCTTGCACATTCACGCGGTGTAATCCTTCGCGGCATATTATTTTGAACAACTCCAAGCCTGTTCGCATCTGATGCCGTGAGTGTAATTGAAATACCATCTGGGTCCAAAAACTTAAAAACTTCAAAGGACATATTTCCACACACAGGATTAAATTTTCTCTCATTACAACTTAAATACCCCTTACTTAACAAAGACGAAGTTACTTCTTCAAAATTATTAGCGTGATAGAAAGTTTCAATCTGTTCCCGTGTTAAACTTTTACCATCTTGATGAATTCCAAAAATTTTTTTTCTGCGATTGGCTATAAGCAAATTCATAAATTCTACTTCATTCGAAGTGCAATCTCCTTTAACACCTAACTCCCATGAATGAATTGATTTACCACCTCTATAATCAATTAATCTATAACCGTTTAATTGTGACAGGTCATTTCCAACAACTTTTCTGAGTCTTAAAACAAAGTCCTTTGAACATTGGTATTTCTTATCAGGGTTTACCTCAAGAATATCTTTTACAACTTTAGGCGTTCTGCTAGCGGTAACCGATATTGTACTTGTATCAAAGAGGGATAATTGTTTATTAACCGTATTTAATTTAAATTTATGAGTATCAGCTGCACCAAGATTGCTATTTAGTGTTAATTTAATACTTTTTTCTAATACTCCAAGAATATAAATTCGCACTCTATTCTGTGGGACATCAAAGTTACTAGTGTTCAACAACAAATAATCAACTGAGTATCCAAGATCTTCAAGCTTTGTTTTTATAGTATCATATGTTCGCCCCTTATCGTGAGTAATTAAACCTCTAACATTTTCAAGAAGAAAATATTTTGGTCTTTTATCATTCAAAATCCTTTCGACCTCAAAAAAAAGAGTACCTCGCGTATCTCCAAAGCCTTTTCGCTTACCAGCATATGAAAAAGATTGACACGGAAACCCTGCTAACAAGAAATTGAAATCAGGTAATGAATCAATCATCCGAATATCAGAATAAGGATCAACTCCAAAATTCAAATCATAAGATAGGCATGCATTTTTATCTATCTCAGAACTAAAAACGCATTTAGTTTTAACACCAAGATTTTCGCAGGCTTGCTCAAGGCTAAGCCTGATCCCCCCTGTACCTGCAAACAAATCAATAAATTTAATCAATATTTTCCCCTATCCACTGCGATAAAAATTCAAATTCTTTTTCTGTATACGCGATTGTACAATCACTATTTGCACAAATTGTAGAAACAGCAGATCTCCTTTGAAAATTACCAGCTCCATCTAAAATATAAGCTATTTTATATCCATTTTCGTGCATAAGATTTATACGATCTGCAGCCTGTCCTGCTTTACGCTCGATAGTGCTATTAGTCGTAACTTGAAAACTGACCTCTATACCTATTTTACTGCCGGTCTTCTCTACAACAATATCAAAAGGCATCCCACCATCTTTATCATACCCTTTAAGTTGTATGGTTCCGTTACTTGTAACGTTGAAATCTTTACTTAATGAATCAGACAGATACTTATACACTTCTTTTTGAGCTAATTGTCCTAAGGAGTTTGCCGTAGCTCCGCCAGTAATACGACTAACATTTATATATCGTTCTTTTATATATTTCTTAAGAATTTCATTTTTACCAAGTAAAGTTCCAATTTCACATGCAATAAGTCCAGCTTCATCACTAACCGTCGATGTAGAACCAAACATTAGAAGCACGATCATATCTTCATACAACTTATTCAGTATTTTTTTTTCAAGCAAACCTTTACCGTCAATAAATAACTTCGTATTATTTAAGCCTTTTATTGGCAGAGCTTGAAAAATATACTCATAAGTATTCGACTCCCAAGTGAATGTAATAAAGTATTTACCCTTATTTTGTTTAAATATCTGAGAAAATGAACGCCCTAATCTTTGAATAGGTTCACCGCCATAATCAGCAAGCACAGAGAGATGTTTTAAGAATAAATTGGCCGGAAACTTTGAAGCTTTGAGCAGTTCAAAAACTTGATAAGGATTACTCTTTGAAAGTGCAATAATATTCAAAAAATCATCTTGAGTCTCTAACAGTTTCGGAATCACACTTACTTTTGCATTTGCTACATTTAAGTGTTCAGGCCACCACAAAACAGCATTTTTTTCGATATCTTCAATAGCTCTATTAGCTTCTTGCATCATAGCTCCTTTTCATTTTAATATTATTTTTTTGCCTTCCATAATAAATATCTCGAGCTATGACAATTTTATTAAAAAGCAGATATTATTTAAAAAATACAAAACTATTTAAATCTTTTTTATGTTTATGCATTAAATGAGTACAACCACGAGTATCCCAATTTTAACAAAAAATTAAAATATACTATCCCGAAAGTTTACATCATCAATTCGATAGCCTCCGCCTGCACCAAATTTCTAAAGCCCCATTTAAAAAGCCTCGTTTCCAACTGGAAACGAGGCTTTATTTTTAGTTTCAACCATAAATTGATCAGTGAATATTCCGAGCCCATGGCTTTTACTTTTCTTAAATTTCAAACTTATCGAACCAAAACTTCCACCCGCCTATTTTTAGGCTGACTCTGCCCATCGGGAGTTGGGATAAGCGGATTTTCTTCACCATGTGAAACAATTTGAATTTGATCGTCCGGGATACCTTCTTTCTTCAACATCTTTCCAATTTTCTGAGCCCGCCTAAGTGAAAGTCCATAATTGTAACGCTTATCTCCAACAGCATCAGTGTGTCCTATTACGGAAACATCAGTTGATAAGCGATCCCTATATGCTTTCATAATTTCAGGCAGCAGTTTTATTGACTCTGGTTTCATTTTTATTGAATCATGATAAAAATAGAGCAAAAATCTTTCTGTACGTTCCGGCTGAGCTGCTAACGCACCGGAAAAAACTTTCTGAACTTCACTTTCAGGCATGACATAAACTTCAGGTTTAGTCCCCACAGCTTGAAGCGCCTTGTTCAGTGTCACGGTCTGCCCTTCGTGCATGGTGACATCAACTTGCCCGACATGCCCGTCAAGATCCGGCAGAAGAACAACGGTCTGCCCACAGCCAGCTAGAAACAGCATGCAAATTAATATAAGTATATTTTTTTTCATTAGTATCTCCTAATCAACCTTCACAAGAAACCGAGTTCCTCGAATACCTATAGTAGCAAGCGGTGTTTCCACACTCATTCTTTCAGGCGCGATTTTAGACATCTGTCCCGTTATAAACTGAGCTGTGCCCTTTCCTACATGTGCAAGAAAAGCCATTGCGTCATCAGCTGGATTAAAAACAAATTCATCTATGCGCACCTCAGACTTCGGGCCCATAGATAACATTGTGTCATCGCGGAAAATAATACCGACCGAGGAACCTGACGAGGTGACCAGAGTATCTCCTTGATACAAATGATCACCTACTGAAACAGGAGTGCGCATGTCTTTGCGAATTAAAAACGTTTCACCGGAAACTGTTTTCACAGATCCTATAAAATCTACAGGAGTTGCAGTAGGCCCATCAGTGACAGTTCCTGCAATTGTCAGCGAAGCAGATATTAAAATCAGACACGCAGAAAAAATGAATATTTGAAAAATTCTATTAATTATCATCATACCTCCATAGCTCATCGGTCCGTCCATTGACATAGTATGATTTCTACAACTGCGGCAGGATCTAGTGCCCACCGCATACATGATCACTTTGCGCCCATCCGTCCATATACCATGCAAACGCACCATGTATCTGCAACCCGTGGTACCGTATATACTCAAGCTGTTCAGCCGAGTAATTGTGCCCGTCTAAAGGCTTGATTGCCATGACCTCTGTAGGGCCGTATGAAGTTGACGAGGAGTCAGCAACAAAGACCGGCTTACCGCAAGAACCTGAAGGATGTTTAATAGTCAATTTACCTGATCCGATACCATCAGCCATGCAAGGCACTTCTATGTCTATCACTAAATCCATTTAAAACTCCTTAAATTTGTACGATAAAGTTAATGCAAAGGATTAAGAAAAAATTCTACGTAAAATTTATTCTGGATCAATTAACCGGTAACGCAACAGTTGCCTACGCAGCTCATTTAAACGAACAGGCTTGGTAAGATACGTATCTGCCCCGCATTCATAAACAGCCTTGTGCATGATCTTCTCGTCATCAATACCACTGGCAATAAATATTTTTGATTCACCGGCAAAAGATGATATGTTTTTACTATCTTCGATCTGACGGATGGCCTTGCAGGCCTGCAGTCCGTCAACAATGGGCATCATAATATCCATGATGATCAAATCAAAATGGGGCACATTACCGAGAAAGCTCTCCGTCACGGCTTGAATAGCCTCCACCCCGTCTTTGGCAACATAGCAGGGCATAAATTTAGAAATATAGGTCGTAAAAATCTTGCGGACAGCAAAATCATCATCAACCACCAAAGCCGTAAGATTTTCCCTGATTTCACCAGAATGCTGGCCGGAGATGATCCCAAAAGAATTCACACACGAATAAACTCCGGCAGCAGTATTTTCCTGCACAGAGTCGATGTTTGCAACAACTGCTTCAGTCCCGTGTGCATCCGATCCCGGAACAGGAGTTGCTACCGGATCATGTTTATCTTTGCTTTCAGCCAGCACAGTTTGCCCGACAAAATTCTTGATAAGATCATAACCACTGCTGTAGTTTATTTCATCAGAACCGCTTTTAATTATCTTTTCAAAAGCATCTTCAATTAAATCAAAGCTTTTGAGCAAGACATTTATCGCCGCTTTATCTATTTCACGGTCCCCAGAACGAATATCTGAACAAGCATCTTCCACTTTGTGCACAAATTCTGAAAGATTCAGTAGGCCGAACATGGAGGCATTACCCTTTACACTATGCAGAGCCCTAAAAATACGGTCTACAGATTCTTGATCACGCTTCGTCTCAAGATTAAGCACATCCTGCACAGCAAATTCCATGGAATCACGGCATTCAGACACAAATTCACTCAAAAACTCGTCAATATCAAATTCGTCACTACTCATTTATTATTCCCAATTCAGTCAATTTATTCAGCACGCTTTCCACTCTAAACGGTTTTACAATATAATCAGTGGCTTGACTATTCTTAAACGCTTCAAATACTGTTTTCACATCTGAAAGGGCTGTAGTCATAATAATGATCGCCTCATTAGAAGGAAGCACCCCCTGCTCTTTTTCCAGTGCTCTGATCTCTCTAGCGGCATCAAGTCCATTTTTTAGCGGCATCATGATATCCATAAAAATCAGATTATAAGGATTACCTTCTTTCAGAGACTCAGTGAAAACATCCAAAGCCTCTTGCCCATTCACGGCAATATCCACTTCCCCAAACTTTCTCGCGAGGAACTGTAAAAAATTCCTTGAAGCAAAGTCGTCTTCTGCAATCAATATCTTCATTCCCTATCTCCCGACCATTCGATTATGGACAAGTGGCCTTACTAATACTATGGCATAACACCAGTTATAAACTTTATACCTAACAATATGAATCGATACAATCATGGATAATATAAATATCTTAATTGTTTTATAGCTGCTTGTTAATACCTATATCAGCTTCGTCCACAATTAATATACAACTCTCGACTAACGTTTGATTTATTACAACCTATAATTTGAGAATTTTTTGAAGAAGGCTGCCACGGTAATTATTCACGAAAATAGAATAATAGTTAAAACTGTAAACTTCATGTTTTTATACTAAACTAATTTTATTTGTTTTTATTTTTACATATTGCTAAAATAAAGATAACATTTTTATGTTGAAGCTCGGCTATGGCGTTCAACTTTCATTTAGTATCGGTTTTAATATTTTTCCTGCCTATCTAATTAAACCCTTAGGATTTTGTTGACTATGAAATATGCAGATTTGAGTAAGGATGAGCTCATTAAGAGGCTTGAGGATGCCTATTCTTCAATGCAGATGATTATGGACAACATCCCTTCTATCGTAGGCATTATTAATGAAAAAGGGCAAATCGAAAGGATTAACAATTCATGGAAAAACTTCATTTCCGAGCATTATCCTAAAATTACAAATGCCGGTATTGGGTTTGATCTGTATGATTTCTGCAAAACAGGTTTTGCAAACGAACTGGTTAAAAATAAACAGGCCCTTGCGGAATTGCATGATGTCCTTGAAGGGAGAAATGAAACTTTCAAGTTGGAATGCCCGTTTTACGCAAACGGCAAAAAAAAATGGTTCCAGATGCGAGCCGGACGTTATCAATGTAAAGACGGCCCTAAATTTGTTATCTCTTTTGACGACATAAGCGAAATCAAGAATTCACAGATCATGATGGCTGAAGAGCGTGACCATTTTAATGAAATTCTTTCCGCACTGGGTACTGGATTAAGGATCATTGAACCGGACATGCGCATAGGCTGGGTCAATGCCACTACACGCGAAATGTTTCCAGGTCCTGAGTTGGTAGGACAAAAATGCTTTGAAGTTTTTGATAGGGGAACAGGATTTTGCAATAACTGCGCTACAAAAAGAAGCTTTGAGCATAAATGTTCTTCAACAACAGAACATTTTCACCCCATTCAAAAAAAATGGTTTTCCATTTATACAGTTCCGATCATGGATGAGAATGGAAAAGTTGCAAGAGTTCTTGAAAGTGTTACCGATATATCCAATCAGAAAAAAACCGAACTGCACCTGAAGCAAAGCGAATACAGGTATCGGTCGCTGTTCAAAAATAATTCGGTCATGATGTATCTGATCAACCCTGTGGACGGCAAGCTGATCGATGTGAATATGGAAGCAGAACGTTTTTACGGATGGTCACGTACCCAGATGCAGAAAATGTCAATATATGACATCAACACCTTGCCCCGCGAAAAGGTAGAAACTGAGATTACGGAGATCCTGCGACTTAAGAAAAATACATTTTATTTTCAGCATCGCGATGCTTCAGGGAAAATTCACGACGTCGAGGTCCACAGCGGCCCCATAATCATAGACGGCCGTAAAATAATCCATTCCAGTATTATTGATGTTACCGACCGCAAAAAAAATGAGCTTGAACTGCTGCGTCTGAGAAGATCGGTGGAAAACAGTTTCGCAGCAGTTGTTATTACCGACATCGGCGGTAACCTTGTCTATGTCAACCCTGCTTTCTCCAAGGTTACAGGATACTCTCGGGAAGAAACCCTCGGCAAGAATCTCCGTGTACTAAAATCAGGTGTCCATACGGCAGAATTTTACAAAGAAATGTGGCAGACTATCATGCAGGGTAAGACATGGAGGGGCGAAATCTGTAACCGCAAAAAGGACGGAACCCTTTTTTGGGAACAAGCCACTATCTCTCCGGTTACTGATGATAAAGGGCAATTGACCAACTACGTTGGAGTAAAAGATGACATTACTGAGCGCAAAGAGCTTGAGAGGCTCAAAGAGGATGTCGAACGCATAATGCACCACGATTTGAAAAATCCGTTGAATGGAATTATCGGCCTGCCGGAAATTCTGATTATGGATGGTGACCTGACTCCTGAACAGAACAACATTCTGGAAATAATTAAAAATTCTGGCGAACGGATGCTGCGCATGATTGATTCTTCTCTCAATCTTTTTAAAATGGAAAATAAAACATACAACTATTCTCCTCAAATTGTTGATTTAATTAATGTGCTTGAGGAGTTATTAAAAGATATGGAATCAAGATGCTCTGCAAAAGATATTAAAATTGTGCTGAAAGGAAATATTACGGAACCCTTTAATGTCCTGGCTGAGTATGATCTATTATATGTAATGCTTTCGAATATTCTTATTAATGCTGTTGAGGCATCACCTGCAGGGGAACAACTCGTGGTAGAGCTGCCTTTTAAGCCCGAACGGACTATGAAAATAGCAAATAAGGGAGTAGTGCCGCAGCAGGTTCGAAATTATTTTTTTGAAAAATACAAAACTCATGGGAAAAAAGGTGGCACTGGTATCGGAACTTATTCGAGCAAGCTTATTGCCGATACAATGAATTTAAGTCTGACCATGCACACTTCAGATGAAGAGAATATGACAATTATTGGAGTTGGATTCGTCCTTCCTGATAATAAGGAGGAAAAATGAGTGAACGAAAATTCAGAATTCTTGTTGTAGATGACGAGCCTCACAACAGGACCTTGCTAAGGCTGTCCCTTCAAAACCTTGGATATGAGATTGTTGAAGCCGAAAATGCATTAAAAGCGTTTGAAGTTTTGAACCGCGATGTTGATTTAGTTTTGACGGATGTGATGATGCCTGAAATCGACGGATTTGAAATGGTCAGAAGGATTCGGGCCAATAGTGAAACTTCCGACATTCCTGTAATTATGGTTACAACACTCTCTAAAAAACAGGATCGCATAACCGCCATTGAAGCGGGCGCCAACGATTTTATATGCAAACCAGTGGATATCCTTGAGCTTAAAGTTCGGGTAAAATCCATGATCAAGCAAAAAGAGCAGCAGGATGAAATCAAGAATTTTGCGTCCGAACTCAACCACATGATCGAAGACAAGACCGCACAACTGAGGAAGGCCATTGTTGAGCTTGACCATGCACACAAAGAATCAATCCTCCACTTATGCAATGCAGCTGAATACAAAGATGAGGAGACTGCCGCGCACATTTTGCGCATGAGTAACTATTCGGCGTTGTTAGCCCATGAGTTGAAACTTGACAGAGAAGAAGTGGAGCTTATTCGCATCAGCAGCCCCATGCATGATGTAGGTAAAATAGGTATCCCGGACAGTATTTTATTGAAACCAGGCCCTCTTGATTCCAACGAATGGAACATAATGAAAACTCACCCGGTTATCGGAGCAAAAATCCTTGGGAGAAGCAACTCGAAATATGTAAATATGGGAGCTATTATTGCTGAATCTCATCATGAAAAGTGGGACGGATCCGGGTATCCGCATGGGCTGAGCGGCGAAAACATTCCTCTGCCCGGACGAATATGCGCTATTGCTGATGTCTTTGACGCCTTGACGAGTAAACGTCCTTATAAAGAAGCATTTTCAACTGAAGTGGCTTTGCCGATAATGCAGGAGGGAAAAGGAGTTCATTTTGATCCGCATATTCTGGGCGTTTTTTTCGATAATTTGGATAAAATTATCGAAATTAAAACAAAATATTCCGACCTCTGATCATTTTAGGCAGATCAATGAATCAAACTCCGCCTCCGCTATAATTTGGAACTTGGATACTGCGACATATCTAAGGTAATTATTCAGCAAAGATGTTCGGCTGTTACTATTGCTTCTCTTGCATTTTTAGAAAATCCATCCGCTCCAACTACAATGCTCAAGCTTGGATTAAGATTGAAAGCGAGCCCGCCGACTAATACTTTAGGAGGCGGATAAGAATCTATCATTTTTATCATGCTTATTACTTCTTTGCACTCAGGAACTCCAAAATACATGGAGGAGGAAAGACAAACTATTTCTGGCTGTTCTTTTTTTATGGTTTCGATCAAACTTTCGGACGGAGTAATTGCTCCAAGAAAATAAGTGTTCCAGCCTGCAAATTCAAAAAAATCACTGACCATGCGCATACCCAGTTCGTGGAGTTCGCTACCTAGACAGCAACCAACCATTTTCTTCCTGTGTTTGCCGGAATCAAGACCGAGAGGAAAGAGCATGGCCAGAAGCATTTGAGTTGCCGCGGTACAGTAGTGTTCAACAGCGACATTAACCTCATTCATCTGCCATTTTTTGCCGATTTTATACATGGCCGGCTGAAGTATTTTTAAGTATACATCTTCAAGCTGAATACCTGCGCTAACTGCTTTCATTATTAATTCAATAGCTTCCGCCCGTTTTCCGTGTAAAAGTAAATCTACGTATACGTCGGAAAATTGTTTTAGCTTCTTGTTTTTAGTTTCACCGTCCTGTGCAGGGCCAATGTTTTCTTCAACCTGTTCGAAAAAGGATTTTTCAGCTAAACTGAGTTCAACCATCTTGTCATAGTATGACATCAGCCAATCATAGAGTGGTTCAATTTGCTTAAAGTCACAGGTCGGAATTTCTTTTTTAAGAAGCGTGAGCGATAACGGCAACATAACCTTCCAGTATTCATACGGAAAGCCATGATTGCTATCTATCCTGAACATCCACTTAAAAATTTCGACAAATGAAAATGGATCAAATAATTCTATAAATGATTTTATATATTGAAAATGCCGTACACAATTAATTTCGAGCATCACGGAAGATTGCTGTTGGAGAGGTTTTGCAATGTGCGAGTTGCTAATACTTGATATAAGGTTGTGCGCCAGATATTCGCACTTTCCGTTTAGAGACTTAGCAGCAAGCCTGTTAAGGTTTGGAAGTTGTTGCAGTGATTTAATAAGTTGATTCTGGATCAATTTAAATCTCCAAGTTAATGCATTAGATGACAAGTCTCACGCCCAATCAGAATTCGAGAAAAACTTCATCATTCAGGGTAGTTTTTTTGTATTTAAAAACTAAGGCTTAATCCCATTCCAACACCCATTCCTTTTTTCTTCTCTTCAGGTGGAATCCTGCCGTTGATTTTAGTAGAACTGTCTTCAGGTCCGGAAATGTACCCGGCACTACCCTCTTTTGATATTTTAAAATCATTATACGGTTTAAATTGTTTATCAATATCATTTTTCATCAGCGACTTTTCTTGATCAGTATTTTCGTTAACGATTAAATCCTTTCCCAGGCTGATTTCCGCCGCCTGAACTTGAAATGCTATTATTAAAATCAACAAGGCTGTTATTAAAATAATGTTTTTTTTAAACATCTGATAACCATTCTTTTTTTACGTTGGCAGGAATTATCTTCATCTCTTCGTCAGCTATTAATACAAGAAAGCTAATGTATTAATCCAGAATATATATAAATTTAAGGTAAGAATAAAGAGAAAGATAATATGGCACTCTTTTACTTACACTCCACCTCGCCATTCCGCTTTTAGCTATAAAATCAGTTAAAACTACGAGCAGGACATTATTATAAAATATCTATCCTTTCCCTTAAACAAAGTATAAAGTGTTCCGAGTTTTATGCACTTATACAGATATATTTTACACATATAAGAGCTATGCTTCTGATTTAACTATTTCTTACGAGGGTAAATATATACTATGTCTTCAAATACTGAATCCAACAAAATTGTATTGAATGTTAATAAAAGCGAATATGGGTATAAACTTGAGACTGAGGAGGTTTGGCAAAAAGATGCAGCGAGCCGTTTATGTAAATCTCTTAAAAGAATAGGCGAGCAAGCAAAACATTATAAGAGAGAGCGTAAAGATAAGTCCTCTGAGAATTTAACATATGATGCACATGATGCTATTTTTGTTTCTGCTGGGCGTGGATGCGGTAAAACAGTATTTCTAAGAAATGTTAAGCCAATATGGGAAGAAAGCGATGAGTTCAAGAATGATATCAAACTACATTTCTGTCCCCCTATAGATCCAACTTTACTGGCGGGCAATGACAACTTCGTAAATGTTGTTATCGCTCATTTATATATCCAGATAGATAAAGAAATAAAAACTGGTAATCACAAAGATAAAAATGAGTTCTATAAAAAGCTTTCGCGCCTTGCTGACTCAGTTGCGCAATCTGAAAACCGTGATGAACTGCCCGGCATAGATCGTATTATAAGCTACAAATCCGGCATTCAATTGGAAGACGCTTTTCATTCTTTTGTTGAAGGCTGCCTTGATATTTTAAATACAGATGCCATAGTTCTACCTATTGATGATGTTGATATGGCTCTTAGAAAGGCATTTGATGTTTTAGATGTTGTGCGCCGCTTATTGTCCTGTCCTTATATCATTCCTATTGTCAGCGGAGATGAGGATCTATATCGCCCGATAATACAAGACTACTTCCTTCATGGTGAAAACACCGGAAAAGAAAAGCTACTTGCAGAAGATCAAGCAGATGATCTCACAGATGCGTATATTACAAAAATTTTCCCCAATCAACATCGTGTAACATTGCTTTCTCTCGACATGCTAATCTCAAATATGATTATTAACGACAGTAACGCAAAAAAGAATAAAAGACCTTCAATTCGAGATTATTATGCAGCAGTAGAAGCCGAGCTGTGCCCTCTTGTAAACGGACAAGAAAATAGCTTTGATTACCCACTCCCAAAAACGCCACGACAGCTTATCCAGCTTACGCGCTCTTTTCCTCCTTCCATTTTGGAGCAATACAATGATGAAAACCAGCCAGACACAACGGCTGTAGCTAATTATGAGAAAGATTATAAATCATCATTTTGGTACGATTTTCAAAACTTCGCAGAGTCTAGACGTCATGGGACAGCATACATAGTTGCCACAAGCGAACAGGCTTTGATTCAAATGAGGATAGCTACAGATGTCCAAAAAAATGAACATCCACAGCCTAGATTACCCATGAGAGAATTGCTCGCATTTAACATCTCATTACAAGCGAATCATGATACAAACTGGAAAGAATACTCATATTATAGAAAAGTACTTGAAGGACTTTTAGATCCTGAAAATGATAAGACACCAAGCAGTATAAAAAAACAGGCTTACCTTTTCAAATCAATAAAAGATGCAAGGATATTTCGGAGTATGCCTATTACAGAGTTTTACATAGATCCTCTATATATAACTCAAAAAAACTTGCCGAAAAAAGGCGAAACACCTCTCTGGCTTGCAATTTATCTACATAAAGATTTTTACGGAGCATCCCAATCACAAAGAGTACAGCTATTTTTCGGTAGAGCTTTCGAACTTGTTGCAGATTCGTTACTGCTTGCAAGTGACGGCATTAAAGATGCTCGAAAAAAGTTATGGAAAAAGTACCTTACTGAGCTACTAGCCCTGCCGCCTTTTCATTCTTCTTATTCACTGAACCCGACAAAAGTTCTCGAATTCGAAGATGAGAATCCAGACGAGGATCAAGGCGAGGACACACCATCAGAAGTAAGTGAGGATCGAAGCCTGATGCCTACGCCTGACGCTATCAAAGAATTCGCGGCACAAATAGCTGACTGGGAACTTGAGCACAAAGACATTATCCAGCCTTGCCAAAAAAAAGGACTCACTCACCTACTGCTCTTTGTAATGAATAAAGTTTTCACACAGATGCATCTTTTGAAAATAGGTGAAACGATTAAGGGCAATCACGCTACTCATAGTGCAAGACGTTTTGAATATGTCCTGATAAACGCCTTCGCAAGTTTTATGAAAGAAAAGCCTGTAGTATTGCAAAATGTTTTAACAGAGACATCAAGCGAATCATTAAAAGATATTGATGCACTGTTTACCCGTTCATCTACACTGAGAACAAATATCAAAGAGTATATTGGAGTACGGAAAGGTGATTCTTTTGAAGAAATAACCACCAATAAGACTAGTGAAGATATGATCCAAGACGGAGTTCAGGTTAAGAAACTTGACACGGACCAAAAACTTTTACGTGCAATTTGGCTTCATCCTCTTTTCAGAGCAATTGATGGCAAGGGACCGGAATTTAAACTGGGGTCAAAAACTTATTCCAACGATTCTGATCAAAAAGATGCAGAAATAGCTATCTTTAAGGGTTTATCAGATAAAAAAATTGCAACACTATCAACCCATAAGACTCTTGAGACACTAACTAAATGTAAAGTAGAAATGAAAAAAAGAAAGCTAGATTCAAGCAGTTTAACGAACGAACACCAACATTTATATGAGATGCTAAACGCAAAATACTTCGATAAGTTGAAATCTACAAATGACAAAGAACAATCTCTCTTTCAAGAAGCAGTCGCCTCTGGCAACATGACTACACTTAGATTTTTACTAGAATTAGCACCTGTTTCAAAAGTAAATATGGGCCAGTGGCAAGGAGCTGCTTTAACTGCAGCTACAATGAACAGAGTCAAAATGTTAGGTATTTTGAAAGACAATAAAGTTGATTTTACCTTTGAGAGTGTAGTTTATAGTGGACAAAAACTCCCCAAAGCTAATTTTAATAACTTCTCACTTAAAAATGCAAAATTCATTGAAACAATATTAACTGATGCCAAGTTTTATAATTCAAATTTATCTGAAGCAGACTTCACAGGTGCAGACTTAAGAGGTGCGAAATTTGATGACGAAACAATATTTACTAACACGCTAATATCAAGAACAATATTCAACGAAAAAGACTTCAACAATCTAGATTTAAGTAAAGCAAAATTAGAGTCTGTTGTCTTGATAGATGAGAATGAAGATTCCCAAGTCATATCATTTAAATAACAAATCATCACATACAGACTACAATATAGACCGACACAAAAAAGCACCAACTAACACGCAAGCAGGACCTAAATGCTCCAACTAGACTTAGAATGGCTAACACCAGTCTCCTTGCTCAAATCCGACCGCTGGCTGGCACACTTTGCGTCCAACAAAGCGGCTATACTTACCAGCAATTCTCCCGACAAATTACGAGCATTGGCTACTAGTGCTTTGATGGACTACCAGTTCTACCACCCTACTCCTTTTCGTAAGGAAGATTGTGCGCATGCATTGGACCGCTGGGTAAGTTTTGAAAGTGAATCTTGGGATGTGCTTGAATGTCTTGGCAGGCTAAACAAGGAACTATTGCATTGGCAAGGCGACTGCTTTGTTGCGAAACCAGCAAAGCTCGAATTATGGTCCGCGTTTATTGCCAGAATAGATCCTGTCTGGATTATTGCGCACGGTTATGCTCAAATGATACATCAGAATCTTTTCAATGTTGAACAGCTTCTGGGTAGTGATCAACAGCAGGGCGGCTTTGCATTGCGCAAAGATTATAAAGGTAAAAAGTATGCTGATAACCATGTCCATCTAGGGGGACACGGGGATTATTCACTGGCGCTGATTGAATTTTCTTTAAACAGCTTGAAAACGAAGGACAGCTTTTGGCCTCCCATGCCAGAATGCCCCACCTATGAAAGCGGCTCGCGAAGTAAGCACGAGCTTCCTTACCTTGTCCGCTGGTTTTGCGACTACCAACTATACAATATATTCGAAATTGGTTCACCTGAATGGCTAAATTTTGAATCGCTAAACATTTCGTCAGTACCTTCAACAGCCTGCGATCATGTTAAGCTTTGCGAAGCTCAAACCACCTCACAACGCTTAATTAAAGCAGCCTGCGATGAACAATATCCAGCTCAGCAACGGTGGATTCTTTTAGCAACGGGATTTCTGTATCAGGACCTATACGAAAAAGAATCATCCCGTGATGACGATAACAGCTCAAGTAACCGCAACTATGCTCTCAGAGCATTCATTCACGGTTCAAATATTTTCCGTTCTGCCATGATTGTAAGTGGCACAGGGCTTGGAACTTTTGTCGACCACTTCAGATTTAGCAAAAGAAAGGCTTCCGGCAAGAGAATAGGAAGCAGTAAAGATCCATACAAAGATCATTCCCTCAGCACTGACAGCGAAAGCAATATTTACAGAGAATTTAAAATTTCGCCCGCCGTGGTAAAGCCAGACTGGCTTAAAAGTGAGGCCGCACGGCTTACAAGTATAAACCGCGACAGTAACAACCACTACGCCATACATTTTGTTCGCTCACTCGGTGATAATAAAGAACGTCTAGATAAGTTGCAGACGAAGAAACGTAAATCTCTCCATAAAGAATTACGTAAACTACAACGACATATGAGTTCTGTTGGTTTACAAAATGACAGGACTCAAAAAACTATTACGGATGAACCAGAAAGCCTTAATTTATTGAGACTAGTGCGCGGAATTGACGTTGCTGGCAATGAAAATGACCTGCCTATTGAAATATTCGCTCCGACAATCAGGGCTTTGCGCGGAAGACGCCATGCAGAGGTTTCAGGTTTACTACGTCCTGAACGGAAAATGCATCTAACTATTCACGCAGGTGAGGATTATTCACACATTATCAGCGGCTTGCGATCATTAGATGAAACCATCACCTTTTGCGACTATCAACACGGAGACCGTATCGGGCATGGCTTAGCCCTTGGAGCAGATATTGATCAATGGGTGCAGCAACAGCAACGCGTTTATTTAACAGTCGGCGAGCATCTGGACAATCTCGTTTGGACCCATCATATGGCGCACAGCATCTTAGAATATGTACCTCGTCTTGCGGGAGTAATGAATATACTAGAGCGCAAAATCTCAAAGTGGTCTTCCCATATATGGAAAGAGGCTAAACTTCCTTCAGACCTATATCATGCATGGCTTCTGCGCCGAAACTGCCCAAGATCATTATTTTCTGAAGGAGCTATGGTTGAAAAGGCTCAGAAGAATATAATGCCTCATGAAGCTATATTGCTCATGCCGGATTTGCCTTTCATTCGCATGAAAAACAATATTAATGTCACTGATTTATGGCGCGATTATCTATATAGCAATCAGTTCAAAGAGAATGTACCTGGAATGCACGACGGACTTTGCATCAACCTTTGCGAGTCACCTCCGGCACATACCCATAACGGTGGAGAGCATCTTTCTGACACAATGAGCAAGCCAGAGCTGGAGCTTATTACAGCAATTCAAGACCTTTTAATCCAGAGATATAGCCAGATGGGTATTACCTTCGAAGCCTGCCCGACATCTAATATTTATATAGGAAGGTTTAAAAGCTACGAAGAGCATCCACTTTTTCGCTGGTATCCGCCAGAAAATGCTCTCCTTGAGAAGGGAGGTAAATATAACACATTCGGACTACGCTCAGGTCCACTTTCCGTATGCATAAATACCGATGACGCAGGGCTTATGCCAACGACCATTGAAAATGAACATCGTGTCATCAAAGAAACCGCGATCAATTATTTTAATGTAAGTACTGAAGTTGCAGATCTCTGGATAGATAGACTACGCCAAATTGGTGTAGATATTTTTCAACGCAACCATTTGCAATTGAAAAATGAGAACAATGAAGGACTCTAAAAACAAATTTCGAAAACCTTGCTTCCAATTGGAAGCAAGGTTTCATTTTATTAATATAATTTAGTTATATTATACAAGCATAGTGGTTACTTACTTCCACCGCCGTTTCCATTTCCGCCACCATTACCCCCGCCGTTTCCGTTTCCACCACCGCCACCGTTGCCACCGCCGCTATTTCCGCGACCGCCGCTGTTACCACCACTATTGCCGCCGGCACTATTTCCGTTTCCGCCGCCACTACCGGCACCATTTCCATTACCGTTACCAGGAGAATCGGCAGAACCACTTTTCGCAGAGGATGAGGTACGGCTTAGCCCAAGCCCCTTACCATTTCCATTTCCCCTTGCACCGGGAGTGCTGGCTGCTCCAGTTTCAAGATTACGAGACGTAAGGCTGTTTTTGCCATAGGCTTTTCCTTTGTTCTTGGAATAAGCCACATCAGTCGACAGTGCATTTTTACTTCGCACAGTATTAACAGCACCATATCTATTGGTATGTCCCAGACCTAAAACAGAAGGATGTACACCTAGTTCGTGAGCTATTTCGCCCCATCCCATGCCTGCATCACGCATATCAGCAATGTCCGCTGAAGTAATTCCGGCAGCCGAGGCCACTGCGGCGTCCGCTGTTTCTGTTGCTGCAGTCAAAGCTTCTTCTGCATCGGCTATAGCTTCTGGATCGCCGAGTTCAACTGCGCTGTCATAGGCAGTCTGCGCGGCACTTAAGTCCGCTTCTGCCTGAGACAAAGCTTCAGCACTTGTCCCTGCTGCGGCTGCTGCCAGCGCATCAGCTTTTTCAAGCTGTGAGGGGCTGGTAAATCTGGATTCAATGGTATCCGTTTCTACGGTTTCATCAGAAACTTCCTGAGTATCAGTAGTTTCCGTATTAGTTGTTTCTGTGGTTTCAATAGAATCCGTAATTTCAACATCCTGAGCACGTACTGCTGTTGCAGACAATAGCAGGGAACTTAAGAACGCGACTATAAAGTAATATTTTATAACTCTCATTTTCAATTCTCCTTAAAGGAAGATTAGTTAGCTTCTGTTATGAACAACACTGTTTCATCTATTGATTTTAAACCTTCGGAGGTCTCAACTTCATCCGGTACGTCAAACCAGCTGAGTAGGATGCGCTTTGGATCTATATCACCATGACCCGCCAAAATCTGGTGGCGAATTTCAATGCTCCTCATCCTGGCCAGCGCTTTGTCTCCTTTTACAAAGGATATTACGTTGATTTTCAGATCCTTATTGCTATCCATGATCGCGGCAATTACAGATGTGGAGCTCATGGATTTATAACTCATATCGGATTTACCCTGTTTGAATTCAGGAGTTTTTAAAGTCAGAACTCGCTGTCCTATCAGGTAATTACGATAGGAGAAATCCCCCAGTGAATTTAGACGAAGAACGGCGCGCATCGCCCTGACACCATCAGGATAATAATCCAGATACTTTTTCCATTCTTCTGTCAGCTCCTCGCGTTCGCCAATCTGCCACTTCGCTTCCGCTCTGTTAAAAAGAGCTTCAGGGTTATATGGGTCCTTTTTGATTACCTTGTCATAACAGGCTATAGCTTCTGTCCATTTACCACGATCAAAATAACTGTGGCCAAGGTAAAGAGTTGCTGAAGTATGATCAGGTTCTATTTCAATGACCTTATTGTAAGACTTGAATTCATTTTCGAAGTCTGCCAGAGCCCAATGATTAATTCCTAACCATAAGTTGTATTCCGCATTGTCCGGTTCAAGCCGGACAGCCTTTTTAAAGGCGGGAAGTGATTTTTGCGCTTTTCCCTCAGCCAAGTAGCATCTGCCCAGAAAATAAGCTGCATCTGCGTCTTGAGGATCTTCCCCGAAAGATCTCTGCATTTCATCTATACAGCTGTCATATTTCCTGTTTTTCAAGTAGTATGAACCTGTCATATAGCTGGTACATGAACACAGCATTGTGACTAAGGTTAAGGCTGTTGCTACAATCCTGACTGATTTCATTTAACTCTCCATTAATGGTTTTGCTATGTAATGAGCACTCATTATAATATACGTTCAGATATGCTTATAGGTCACATTAATTTGTTTATTTTCTATTTCTTTCTGTGAAACCTATTTTCACCATCAGGTCAGCCAATGAGCCTTTTTGCTTAAGGACTTCAATAACGGCGGTGTAAAAGTCAGAATCGGAAAGACCTTTTAGCCTGACCACATCAGCAACTCTTGAAATGTTTTTCCAGCTGCCATTCAGAGAACCGCTCTCAAGCCCGACTGTAACTATTTTTTCTATCAGTTGCGGATCAAAATCGATTCGGGCCAATTCTCCTGCCATGGAAAAAGCAGTGCCGAGAATTTCCGGTCCAAGACTAAGTCCATATTTTTCGATGCAATGCTTTATAAATTCAGTGGATAAACCTTCGTTGGCGGCGACTGTTCCGGGAATTACAATAGGTTGTAGTGCTACCCCGCCATTTTCCGAAACAACTATGAGAATAAATGAAAAGTTGTCGTGCATGCGGCGCAAGGCGGCTAGAATCAAAGGACCGCGAACTCGTTTGCCCAGCCCTTCATCCAGTTTTTCTAAAAAGATATCTGGAGGGTATCCTTGTTCACAAACATCAATCAGAATATCAAGTATAGATTCGGCATCCTTTGCATTGATTCTTGAGTCCAGAACAGCGGCAAGAAGCCTGTTGACGGATTTCTCGTCGGCAGTGCAAACAGATACACGCTCTACAGCATCTTCAAGGCCGACAGCATGCGAAACGTGAGGAAAAGCAAAACAGAACACCGCCAGCAGCAAGCAGGCAAATAAGGATCTGTTATATTTCATATTCACTACTCCGCACAAATTTTATTGAATTGACACTGCCAAAACCGTCTTTTCGCGAAAAATCAGCGTGCGGATCAGGAACAACTTCTACTCCGTTAACCAGAAAAACGTACTCATGATCACCGGGCGGCAAACGGGTTTCATATACCCAGACTCCCCTTTCTTTATCATAGCGCATGCGGGAAGACTCGGCTGACCAACTGTTAAAAGACCCCATAACAGCAACATGCTTTATTGAGCCTGAATGTGACGCAAATTCAAAGCGCACCGGAACAGAATGATCTTCAACCATGTGTCCCGTATCCGTTTTAGGCACTAAGAAGAAAATCATCACAATCAACGCCGTTCCCAAAGCCATTCTTAAAGGTGTCAGCCGCAGATTAAATGGGGAATTGAGCCAGCAAACAACTATTTTCCACAATGGCTTATTAGCTTCATGAACCGAGTCCATAACTGATCTGGAAAATGCGTGCGGGACTTTCCTTACTTCCATTTGCTTTAGTTCGGCAGCAAGTTTCAAGTCTTCTGCATTCAACATTTCGTTCTTATCAGTCATTTTGTTCCTCCAGTCTTTTCCTTAGCATCGCAAGCCCTCTTTGAATGCGCATCTTGGTTCCACTCAGACCTAATCCTGTCAGTTCCGCCACTTCTTTAAGGGACAAATCCTCCCTGAACCGCATAAGAAGAGGTTCTGTATACCCCAAAGGAAGATTTTCGATAAGTGTATACAATTTTTCAGCATCTCGCATATCTTCCATCACCTTAATTTCATTTGTCATATCAGGGTAGTCGGCTATATTTTCCGGAACATAAAAAAGGTCATCAAATTTTTTCTTACTACGCAAACGGTCACGGGCGACATTCAAACTGAGAGCATACAACCACGAAAAAAATCGCCCGCCTCGAAATTTGTTCAGTTTTTTAAAAGCCTTGAGAAAAGCTTCTTGCGCTATATCATCTGCCTCATTTTCATCGCGAAATATTCTAAACATTAAATTATAGATTGGAGATTGATATTTGAGCACAAGAATTTCGAAAGCTTGAACCTCGCCGTTCAAGACTTTTTTCACCACAGACATTTCATTCTCAATGCTCATGAATTCTGGCACTTCCTTTTATTTTACGTAACATCCTGTCTATATCTATATACGCAGATAAGATCTGATTGGTCACATTTTTTTGGAATAAATCTTTTATCAATGAGATTGGAAGTATCTGTGAAAGAAGTTTAGCGAGACAAGCTGTCATCATAATATTTTTGATGCACGATCTAATTACTTCTCTGTTGACTACAATGTATACAATGCATACATTGTGTAAAAGGAGTTAATTATGAGCACAGTAACCGCCCGCGTTTCAGACGAAACAGCATCAAGATTGGATGCTCTTGCAAAGGCCACAAACCGCAGCAAGTCGTTCCTTGTCGCAAGTGCACTTGAGCGTTTTTTAGAAGAGCAGTCATGGCAGATAGCACAGACTATTGATAGCTTAGAACAAGCTGATAATGGCGAATTTGCAACATCCTCTGAAGTTCAGGATGCTTTTGATAAGTGGGGGCTGAAGGTTGAAGCTGACTAAAATCCGTTGGACGAAGAACACAATTAGAGATCTGAACTCCATCCGAAGCTACTTAGCCGAGCAATCAGATGAAAAAGTAATGCAGCTTGAAGCTCAACGCATATGGGACGGCTGCCAACGGCTAAAACAGTTCCCTGAAAGCGGTCGCCCGGGGCGTGTCCCCATGACACGGGAAATTGTCATCTCACCTTATATTATACCCTACCGTATTCAGGGTGAATACGTTGATATTCTTAATATTTTTCATTCTTCGCAACAGTTTATTTATTGAGGGGGTGCTGCGTATCCGTCATAGTATAGTGCAGTTCACTGTCCCCGCATCTTCACCTCCCTCCATTTTTCTAAAACAACATGTCAAACTGCCCGTTTCCAATAAGAAACGGGCAGTGGCTTTTTGCCTCAACACTCCCCCACTCTAATACCCCAACATTTTCCATCCTCTCATTCCCATAACCAAATCACGAACATTTAACTGATCTTAAAGAAAGAATGTTTTGTAATATTTAAATATAATTGTTTCAAAAAAAGGACATGTAATCTACCATGTAACGTAATATAATATTAATTCAGGCGTTACATGATAATAGTCAGTTGAATTTTTCTTGAAGGAGGAGTGTCCTTTGAAGGATAAATTTGAAAGCATCCGAGAAGTAAAGAATATCCACGAGGCTCAATTAAACATACCCACAAAGCTGTATGGTCGAGAAAAGGCCATAGGCTGTATGGTTGACGTTTTCGAGCGAGCTTGCGGAGGTAAGGGGCTTCTTATGCTTGTTCCGGGATATTCCGGCGTAGGTAAAACATCGCTTGTTCAACAGCTCAAGTCGCCGATCGCCCAGCGCAACGGATTCTTCTGCCAAGGTAAATTCAACCAGTTTCAACAGGGTGTCCCCTACTTCGCTATCCAACAGGCCATGACCGACCTGCTGAATCAGCTTCTCGGCGAAGATGAAGCTCGCCGGAATGAGTGGAAGCAGAAACTGCTCGAAGTTATGGGAGACCTGGGTCAACTGCTGATTGATCTGTCACCGAAGTTTGAAATTTTCATTGGCCGGCAACCGAATGTGGCAAAAATAAGTCCATTGGAGGCACGCCACCGATTCATCGTTTTTTTTAAAACCATCCTTCAGGTCTTCTGCAAGCCTGATCACCCGCTGGTCCTGTTCATTGACGACTGGCAATGGGCCGATGCAGCCTCAATAGAACTCCTAAGGCAGATTGGACTCAGTGATGATCTTAATTATTTTCTTATCATTGCGGCATATCGTAACAACGAGATCAATGAAAAGCATCCTTTTGCAATGGCTCTGAACGTGTTGCGCCAGCTTGGAAGTCCGATAACGACACAAGAAGTCAAGCCTCTGGGATTTGATGATGTCGGGCAATTTGTTAATGATGCTCTGAAACCCTTGGTCGAGAACTTTGCAGGGTTAACAAAAATTATTCATGACCGGACACAGGGCAATCCGTTCTTTATGCATGCTTTTCTGAAATACATCTACGATTGCGGAACGCTGCGTTATGACTCTGTAGAAAATATTTGGCGTTGGAACGTGGACCAGGCGGATATGGAAAAATTTCCCGAAGACGTAGTTGAAGTATTCACAAACCGTTTTCGTCAATATGACCACAAAAAACAAAAGTTACTTTTCCAAGCGGCAAGCCTGGGCAATGAGTTCGAATTGTCACAGCTGTGTATGGTTAGCGGTTATGACCTTGAAACCTGTCTCAATCTTTTGAGTAGTGAAATCAGGAAACAGTTTCTTATTGCGCTTACCGGAGAATCAAAGACTATAGATAATGGACAGATGCCGACTTACCTTCGATTTGTCCACGACCGGGTGCAACAGGCTGCGTATAATCTTATTCCTGAAGAATCCCAACCGGCTGAGCAACTTGCAATCGGCAGAGTGCTTTTGAAAAACTTAGATTTGGATCAGGCAAATTTGTCCGATCATCTTTTCGAAATTACAAGACACATGAACGCGGGCAAACATCTTCTTAATGATCCCGAAGAACGTATTCACTTACTGGAACTGAACGTTCGGACAGCTCGCAAGGCTAAGTTGGCCACAGCCTTCAAAGCTGCACTGGATTTTCACAGAGAAGCAGGAGCGTTACTGGAGGATGCGGCTACAGCTGAAAATGCTTGGGAAATACATCATGATCTGACCATGGCGTTATATCTGGAATGGGCAGAGACTGAATTTCTCGAAGGAGATAAAGACAAATCGGAACGGCATGCACAGACTGCACTGGATAAGGCCAGAACTCCTCTTGAAAAAGCTGAAGCACAGCGAGTGCTGATTGTTCAGTACACCTTACAGGCGCGATACCCTGAAGCCATCGCGGCCGGACGCGGCGGCCTTGAAGCTCTCGGCATATCATTGCCAGAGGCGGACTACAAAGTCATGCGGAATATAGGGATCAAACAGGTACGCGCAAACATCAAAGGAAAACAAGTAGGCTCGTTTTTCGATATGCCGATTATGAGTAATCCTGAAATGAGCAAGGCCACGCAATTGCTTATTACCTTGGGGCCGCCCTGCTATCGTTCCCATCAACAGTTATGGTCAGTGCTTGTAACTACTGTGGTCAACATTATTCTGCAATACGGGAATATGCCAGAGGTCGGTTACAGCCACACGGCCTTGGCCGGTCTGCTAATCTGGGCGGAGAATGATTTCGCTCTTGCCCGTGAATTTACCGACCTTTCGGTCAACCTCATGACGCAGAAATTTGAGGCTCCTGCCGACAGAAGTGTTTTCTATCTCATGATCGGCAGTTCGGCCAGACATTGGTTTTTCCACATGAACCGTTCCAGTCAGGACTATGCGGACGCTTATGAAGTCGGCTCGCGGTTCGGCAATTTGCAATACGCGGCCTACGCCTTCGGACACGACATGTATTGCCGCTTTTTTCAGGGAACGCCCTTGCAAGAGCTGCGAAAAGAGACAGAAAACTCGCTGAACTTCAGTCGCACACGCTACAATCAATGGGCAATTGATCTTTTGGAGGGAGGTTGCCACATCATCGACGAATTGACCGGCGAGGATGCGGAACACAAAAGCGATCCAAACTGGGAAGAAAAATATTTTCAGGCTGTAGACGAGCATCATAACATTCAGGTTGCCTGTATTTACAAGGTTATCCGATCATTTGAGCTGTACATTATGGGCAAATTTGAGCAGGCCATTCGATTTTCAGATCAGGCTAACGCTATCATTTATACTGTCGGACTTCAGGGGCTGCTCCCATGGCCGGAACATCTGCTCATCCGTTTCATGATTCATGCCTCCATGTATGAAAAGCAGGATGATGATACCCGTGCCCTCTGGGACGAAGAGATGAATTCGACCCTCGAACGGTTCAAAGTCTGGGCTAAACACTGTCCGTCCAACTATGAATTTAAATACTATCTGGCCCAAGCAGAACTGGCTCGTTTGCATGAACGTAACGAGGAATCAATTGTATTTTACGAGCGTGCCATAAGTGCAACGCAAGAAGGAAGCTTTTTGCAATGGCAAGGTGTTGCAAGTGAACGAATCGCCAGGCTTTGGGAAAGCCACGGTCTAGATCTTCACGCAGTAATTTACTGGCAACAGGCGTACAATTGCTATGACATCTGGGGCAGCTACATCAAAACGGCTTCCATAGAACAGAACTTTCAAGAACGGATGCTGCGCTTTTTTCCAAAGTCAACAGAAGGAGAATATAATAACCTGCTGGAGAACATTCGCAATACAATGGTAGTAAGGCAAGTGGAATTACTGCGGTCGCGAGAGAAGCAAAGCGAAGAAATATCTAAACGCAGAGATGCAGAGCGGCAGTCGCATGAGCTTACCCAAGCTACGGCACGACTGCGAGAAGAGGTGGCGCGGCGCAAGGAAATCGAAGAAAGGCTGAAAGAAAAAGAAGCAAGCCTGGTAGAAGCGCAGCGTTTAGCTAAAGTCGGCAGTTGGAAATTCGACCTGCAAACCGGAGAAATATGGGGGTCGGATCAAGGTTTTCAAATATACGGACTGGAGCCACCTGCTTCAAAGTTACTTCCAATTAAAAAGATTGAAGCATGCATTCCAGAAAAAGAACGAGTTAATCAGGCTCTCATGGATTTGATTAACAAAGAAAAGCCGTATGATATTGAGTTTGAGATTTTCCCGGCTGACGGATCAGCTCCAAAAATAATCATTTCCAAAGCAAACCTGATACGAGACAACAAGGGTAATCCAACACAAGTTACCGGAGTAATTCAGGATATTACCGAACGCAAGAATATGGAGCGACAGCTGGCGTATGCCCATAAACTGGAATCCATAGGCCAACTGGCCGCAGGTGTTGCCCATGAGATCAATACCCCAATTATGTATGTATTTGGAAATATCCATTTTCTGAAAAACTCAATGGACAGCATCACTCAACTTTTAGAAAAGTATAATACAATATATCAGCTTGTTAAGGACAAAAAAGATGCAACTTCATTCCTGCCTGTCGTGGAAAAGGCAATAAAGGATGCAGAATTGAACTTCCTGTTGGAGGAAATACCCAAAGCTATCATTGATTCAGAGAAGGGCCTCGATCGTGTTGCCCATATCGTTAAGGCCATGAAGAAATTCTCACATCCCGACATGGATGAAATGAAGATGATAGATGTCAACGATGCTGTGGAGAATACGATTACTATCGCGTATAACGAATGGCGGTACGACTCCGTTATTGTAAGGAACTTTGCAAAAGACCTCCCCCTGCTCCAGTTCACACCCGGCGATTTCAATCAGGTCATTCTAAATCTGCTGGTCAACGCTGCGCACGCTAACTCCGAAATGATCCGCAAGGCCGGAGGCAAAGGAACTATCTCTATTTCCACAATATCGGACGGAGAATCACTGAAAATATCCATCAAAGACACAGGAGTTGGTATTCCCTTAGAAAATCAACACAAAATTTTCGACCAATTCTTCACCACCAAGGAAGTCGGAAAAGGAACGGGGCAAGGACTATCAATCACTCACTCCATAGTGAAAAAACACGGTGGAACAATCACATTCAACACAGAAACAAACAAGGGAACTACTTTTGTTCTATATTTCCCTTTAAAACAGAAAGATCTGGATGGGATTTAGAGTTAGGCTGACAAGCTGGATTTTTCCAAATCCCCCCCTTGATGTTCTATGAAATCGCAGGGGGGATATTTCATGCATCAATCATAAATAAGTTTAATTATCTTAATACTAAAATTCAAAGTAACCATTATATTTCAAATTTAATATCAATCTTGCTCTGTGGCACAACATTTTATAATACGCTTATTAGAACTATTATGTGAATATTACTAATTAATAAATCTTAACAGGACATAGAAAAGAATATGAATTTCAAATCAATTAAAACAAAAATTATTCTCATGGCAGCATGCTGCCTTGCTGTTTCAGTAGCAGCTTTAATCAGTATTCAAATTATTAACCAAAACAAAACACAGACATTTGTTACCAGTGAAGTTGATAAACTTATTGAAGCTGCAACAAAAGTGAGCCTAATGGGCATCGCCAGATCTGAAGCAGGAGTGATTCGTGCAAAACTTGAAGTTAACATCAATACTGCAAGGACCATTGCAAGTACATTCAAGACATTACAGTCAAATCCTGAAATAAAAAATAATATTAACTTAAGAAACACATTTAACGATATTTTATTAACAGTTTTAAAAGATAATGATGATTTTTTGGGAACCTATAGTGCATGGGAGCCTAACGCACTTGACGGAGCAGATGCTACTTATGCTGGTAAAACAGCAGATGGTTATGATTCAAGCGGTAGATTCGTTCCTTACTGGAACAGAGATAAAAATGGTAAGATAGACCATCAGGCACTGGTAGGATATGAAGACAGCAGCCGGTACTCAAATGGAATAAGAAAAGGAGGCTGGTATCTTTCACCAAAAGAAAGTGGGCGTGAAAACATCCTCGATCCATTTCCATACATAGTACAAGGAAAACAGGAATGGCTTACCAGTATGTCCGTACCTATCGCAGTAAATGGGAAATTTCTTGGTATCGGAGGTTCAGATTTAAGACTCGCTTTTGTGCAAAACCTCTGTGAAAATGTCGCAAAGACTATTTACGATGGAAAAGCTACTCTCAAAGTAATCAGTCATCTAGGTATAATCGTAGCTGACAGCTCCAATCCTGAGAATGTAGGAAAACCAATCGATCAAACAGATTCTAAAAATTCTGATGAAGTAAAAGATCTTACCGCAAAAGGTAAAGCATATATCAACTTAGGTAAATCAAACGGACTTGTGCAGGTGATGGCTCCAATGCCCCTTGCAAAAACAGGAACACCTTGGTCTGTTTTGATTGAGGTTGATCGCAGCGTAGTTTTTGCAGACTCTATTAATCTAAATAAAGAAATGGAAGCTAATGCTTCAGATAGTCAGGCAACAGCTCTTCTTACTGGTGGCGGTATTGTTGTACTGGCATGTTTTGTTCTCTGGTTCCTCGCAGGGAATATTGTCGCCCCGATAAAGAAATCTGTTACTTATGCAGAAAGTGTTGCGGGAGGCGATTTTGAGCAAACTCTAGATATTAATCAAATTGATGAAATCGGAGTTTTGGCTGAAGCTCTTAAAAAAATGGTCGAAAATCTTGAACATAAGATTCTTGAAGCTGAAGAAAAAAGCAAAGCAGCTGAGCAGGAAGCTATAAGAGCAAATAAAGCCGTTGCTGAAGCTAATAAAGCTAAAGAGCAGGCTGCCAGAGCTGAAAGAGATGGCAAGCTGCAAGCTGCAAGCGAGCTGGAAGAAGTTGTCAGCATTGTAACCTCTGCTTCTGAACAACTTTCCGCACAAATTCAACAGTCAAACCGTAGTACCGAAGAACAGTCCTTTCAGATCAGCGAAACAGCAACGTCAATGGAAGAAATGAATGCAACTGTTCTAGAAGTTGCTAAAAATGCTTCAAACTCTGCTGACACAGCTAATTTAACTAAAGAAAAAGCTCAAACTGGTTCAAAGATAGTCTCCCAAGTTCTTACCAGCATGGAAGAAGTCCAGACGCTTGCTTTACAACTTAAAGAAGATGTTGCGACACTTGGAAAGAATGCTGAAAATATAGGGCAGGTTATGGAGGTTATTTCTGACATAGCAGATCAAACCAACCTTCTAGCACTGAATGCCGCAATCGAAGCAGCCAGAGCCGGTGAAGCTGGAAGAGGATTCGCTGTTGTTGCAGATGAAGTCCGCAAACTTGCTGAAAAAACTATGACAGCGACACAAGAAGTAGGAAAAGCAATTAGCGACATTCAAAACGGAACCAGAACAAATATAACTCACGTTGAAACTGCAGTTACAAAAATCAACGAAACTACAAAACTCTCAGGAGAATCTGGTGAAGCCCTCAATGCAATTGTTTCTTATGTGGAAGAAACCTCACAACAGGTCTATAGCATAGCTACAGCCTCTGAGGAGCAGTCAGCAGCAAGTGATGAAATTAACAGATCCCTTACTCAGATTGCTGAAATATCTTCTGAAACAACACGGGCCATGGAAGAATCAGCCAAAGCTGTTGAAGAAATGGCTAAACAAGCTCAGGTTCTCCAGAATCTCATAATCCATATGAAGAGCTAATCAGTCTTCAGCATCAAATAAAATAAGGCCGGAAACGGCCTTTTTTTATTTGGTAATTTTATAGTCATTCTCAAAACTAAATAGACTATCCTGACAATCAATTTATGTGTCAGGATGGCTATCCCATCCATAGAAAACCCCGATATATAGCCACGTCATTGATAAACAATAATAATTAGACACAGTTATTCATTACGACTATCAAAATTAGTTCAAACTATTATAAAATTTGTACCAATTTAAAAAATCAAAAAACCCAAAAAACACTCTATCCTTAACAAGGAGTTCCCTGTGGATGACAAAAAAACAGGAATGAATCGCCGAGCTTTCCTTAAAGGCGGCGGAGCGGCTCTTGCCGCGGCCGCGCTTACTGTTCCTGCTGCGGCCAGTGCGTCAACAACTGCTTCTGCTACAGGCCAATCGCTACAGGTTTGGTCGTGTGGAGGACTGGCAGAAGCTTTTATACAGGCCAATAAGATTTGGGAACAGAAAACGGGAATTCATATTTCCTATACAGGTGCATTCGCCGGAGCTCTCGGTAAGTCTTTACTCGGCAGTGCTCAAACTGAAGTATTTGCACCTCGCGTTCTCAGTTTAGCTAAAAAGCTGAAAGAACAGGGGAAAATGCTTTCTTTCCGTCCGCTGTGCTTTACAAAATATGTTCTGATTACGCCCAAAGGTAACCCCGCCGGAATTACATCAATAGCAGATCTCAAACGGTCCGAAGTGAAAACTCTGCTTTCCCCTGACTCTTCGCCTCCAGGTGGAGCTGCGGTTATGGGATTACTCAAAAAAAGCGGCGTAGTGAAAGAGGCTACTGCCAACGCTGTCCGGCTCGGATCATGTGTACAGCATGATGTCGCTGATGTTGCCAGCGGAGAATGTGATGCCTCCGTGGTTGAACTGCGCATCACGCGGTTGCCACGCTACAAGGATGCCTTTGACATCATAGATATCCCTGAAGAATTTTTTCCGGCACCTCCTATCCCGTTCAATATAGGTGTTATGAAATGGGCCAAGGATAAGAAAATGGCGGAAGAATACGTTAACTTTATATGTTCCGAGACTGGTCAGGCTTGTTTTGAGAACGCAGGTTTTATTCCCGCGCTTTCAGCGGAAGGCGAACGACTGGCTAAAAAATACGGAGTTATCGATGGCTAAATCACAATGGATTCGTCGTGTCATCCAAGCCGGATCGCTATATTTTCTTGGAACATTTTCCTACTACGGGGTATTCCGCTGTCCATTTGCAGTGCCATTTACAAGTTGCGAGAACTGCCCTGTCATTCAGTGTCCGGGTAAAAAAATATGGCTGAGTGCATGGATCGGCATTCTCATGTCCGCACTTATTTTCGGCAGAGCCTTCTGCTCCCACGCCTGCCCTGCCGGTATGGTCTCGGAACTGCTCAGCCGTTTTGCTATATTTAAAAGTAAGATTAAAGGTGCACTGGATAAAAGTCTTTCATACTTGAAATACGGCGTGCTGGCGGTGTCACTGTACTTGTTCTGGTTTATGCACAACCCGCGCTGGGCAGTACCTATCCGCACAGGAGAATTTATTCAGTCAACGGCGTTGACCTTTGAGCACGCTTTACCGATCTGGTTAATACGCACAGGTTTTGTCGTTGGAGCGTTAGCACTGAGTATTCTTATACCGCACTTCTGGTGCCGTTATCTATGCCCGACCGGAGCCGCGCTGGAGCCGTTTCGCAAATTCTCACTGTTTGGCTACAAGATGAATAAATCCTGCACTGATTGCGGCAAATGCAACAGGCTGTGTGATCTGGAAACCCGTCCGGCAGAGCATAACTGTAATAACTGCGGAGCCTGCAAATCAGTCTGCCCTGTTGAAGCTATTGAACTGAAAAGCAGTTTCTCATCATCTAATAAAGTTAAAAAATAACCAAAAAATATTTGCTTTTTAAAATGCAAATGGACCGGAAGAGTGAGCTTCCGGTCCATTTTGGGGGCTTAGGGAAGGTAGGTTAGACTTCCCTGATGCAGACTGCCGTTTTCTGATTTTTCCCGCATTTGCCCTGATTCGAAGTACAGGTTGCTTCGAATTGCAGGTGCAAGCGACTTTTGGGACTTAAGGAGGTTGTCACTTGCTTTCAGTTAACGGAGCGGTATTTAAAATTTATCTTTAAATTTAGATTCTTAAACTCTAACCAGACCGTTCCAGTTTTTAGAGTTCAACTTTTCTCCAGATGATTTAACTATCAAACATTCATTACTATTCTGTGCATTGACAAAATTAATGGAACTTTGAGAATCCATAACAAACGCTGAAGTGGACAGAGCATCTGCTTCCATTACAGTCCGCGCTGTTACAGAAACGCTTAAACTCTGCGTAGGAGATAAAGCTGTACGCGGATCAACCACATGGTGATGTGATTTTTCAGCATCAAAATAAACTTCGTACCCACCGGAAGTTGCTACGGCCGCATCTTTAAGCTGAATCACTGCCGGATAATTCCCTTTCTTGGCAGGATCTTCGATAGCAATAATCCAAGGTTGCCCTTTTGAACGCTCACCTCCGGCGCGAATATCACCGCCGGCATTAATCAGATGGTTGGCCACACCGTTGGCAGACAAAATTTCAGAGGCGGAATCAACAATAAATCCCTTGCCGATGCCATCAAGAGTCACAGCCATCCCCTGCTTATCAAAACTTATTTTTCTGTTTGAAATTTGCAATCCCTTTGAATCAACAAGAGCCAAGGCTTCACCTAAATCACTTTTATTCAGGTCTACCCGACCGTTTGGATTAGCGTGATTGCGCAGCATATTTACAACAGGCAGAACCGTTGCATCAAAAGCACCGTTTGAACAATTGTTAAAGATCTGTGCTTTCTTCATAACATAAAAAAGCTCAGGTGCAACATCTGTTAATCGGCCTGTCCGGTTTAATTCAGAAACAGGTGTGTTTGATTTATGACGATCAAATATTGCTGCGAGACGATCAATTTCTTCAAAAGCCAAAGCGGTAGCGTGCTCTGCAACATCTTTCGATTCGTGCAAAGCTGTTATGGAAACATAGGTTCCCATAAGAAAGCGTGTTTCACAGATTTTATAACGGTTGTCGCCGATGCGCATAGCGTTAGCTATGCGCATCGGCGACAACCGGAGTGGATACTAATGAGCTCCCAATTCCTGTTGCAGCTAAAACTTTCATAAATGAACGTCTGCTAAAACTGGAGCCGAACACTATTTACACCTTACCTAATTCAGCAAATGTTTTAACATCTGCATCCTGAGCATATTCTGCTCCGGCTTCAGAGTCATAGCAGGTAAGTCCGCAGCGCAGGCAACGACTGCCTTCTTTACGGGCGGCTTCATATACGATGGAACCTTTAACTTCTTCTTTAAATGTAGATCTGCGTTCCTCAATTGTTATTTCAGGAATTTTGATTCTTGGAATTGTGTAGGTAACATCCATGTTCTTGAGAATGGATTCAGGTATAACGCGAAGCTGCGGATTTTCAAGTTCCGGAATAACGCCTTCAGTGATGAAGTGGTGGATACCGCGCGCTGCTCTTCGTCCGTCTGCTACAGCCTGAATAATAATGCTGCGACCGGTGTGAACTTCCCCACCGACAAAGACGTTAGGACGTTTCGTCTGCAATGACAGACTGTCGGCATCAAGCCCGCCTGTCTTTTTGCTAACTGTCAGAATAGGCGAACCGTCTTTACCTTCAAAAGGTATGGTATCAATAACACGGCTGGTTGCGGTAATAACGATATCAGCATCAATGACAGCCTCAGTTCCTTCCACAGGTTTAGGAATTCCAAGTGCTTTTGCTGGATCATCATACTGGACTTCACGATACTCAATACCGCAGACTTTTCCGTCTTTAGCAATAATACGGGTCGGCTCTGTCAGATACTTAAGTTCACTGCCCAGCTCGGTAGCGCGGATGACTTCACTTTTGTTGGCGGCCATTTTGCGCTGAATACAACCGACCAAAGAAGTAACTTCGCAATTAAGACGGGCGGCACTGCGCACAACATCCATAGCAGTATTTGAGTCACCGATGACAACAACTTTCTTGCCTTTCAGATTTGTGATGGATTTGCCGACTTCTTCAAGGAAAGTAATGGAATCAAGCACGCCTTCAGCGTCAGCATTTTCAATTTCGAGAGCAGGGACTTTCCATGCTCCGGTTGCAATAAAGATTGCTTCATATCCATCATTTTCAAGACTATCGATCGTAATGTCTTTACCGAATTCTACTCCCGTATGAACGTCAACGCCAAGGTCAAGGATAGACTGAACTTCCCAGTCAACAACCTTTGCAGGCAGACGGTACTCAGGGATAATCCCCTTCATCATACCGCCGATGTGATCGCGTTTCTCGAAAATAACAGGCTCATGACCGATGCGGCGCAAGAAATAAGCGCAGGAAAGACCAGCAGGTCCACCACCGATAATCGCAACTTTATGACCTGTCGACGGATTGCAATCAAGTTTGAGACGCGATCCGGAGTTCATTTCCCAGTCCGCTACAAAACGATGCAAGGTGTGAATTGCTACGCCGTCATCCGCAATATTACGGCGGCAGATAGTTTCACACGGGGCTGGACAAAGGCGACCGACAGCGAGCGGCAGCGGATTGCGCTCTTTCATGGTTAACAATGCGCCGCGCATGTCACCGTTTTTC
This sequence comes from Desulfovibrio gilichinskyi, assembly GCF_900177375.1. NCBI lineage: Bacteria > Pseudomonadati > Thermodesulfobacteriota > Desulfovibrionia > Desulfovibrionales > Desulfovibrionaceae > Maridesulfovibrio > Maridesulfovibrio gilichinskyi. Next base: position 815,849 of record NZ_FWZU01000001.1, read on the forward strand.
ATCTGATTAATATATGTACGAACGTCTATCTGAGCCGGACACTTCTGCATGCAAGGTGCCAGACAGTCGTCAATCTGATTAAGGTGCAATAAGTCCATAGTCATACCGCTGATACGGATAGCTCCGGTAGGACAAACATCAGCGCACTTACCGCAAGAGCGGCATGCGTTCATGTCAACTACAGGAATACCGTCGTCGTTAAGACGTATGGCATCAAAACCGCAAACTTTAACGCAAGACCCCAGACCTATGCAGCCGAGGCCGCAAGTCTTTTCACCGCCGTAAAGCAATGCTTCAGCGCGGCAGTCTTCAACGCCTTCGTATTCAAATAATAAATTTGCGCGCGAACCACCGGTACAAATATTATTTGCAACTTTAGGTTCTTTAAATGCAGCTTCTACGCCCATGATTGCGGCGATGTTTTCAGCAATTTCAGCTCCGCCTGCAACGCATACTTCCGGGGAAGCTTTGCCTTCAACAATTGCGCCAGCAGCTGCCGAACAACCGGGATACCCGCAGCCGCCGCAGTTGGCACCGGGGAAACATCCTTCAACTTTTGCAATGCGAGGATCTTCCTCCACGTGCAGAACTCTTGAAGCTGCAGCCAGAATCGCGGCGGCAGTAAGACCTAGTAAGAATAAAACCATAATAGAAGAAGTCACCATTTTAATATCTCCTCAATTGTCCGTTAAGCGGCCATTCCCTGAAAAGCGAAAAACGCCAGTGACATGATACCAGCCATGATCAGTGCGATCGGAACGCCTCTGAAAACATACGGAACCGGAGCAATATCCATTCTTTCACGGATGGACGAAATAATGACCAGAGCAATCAGGAAACCGATACCTGAAGCAAGTCCGTACATCATAGATTTCATGAATGAATATTCACTGCGCTGAACCATAATAGCCACACCGAGCACCGCACAGTTGGTGGTGATCAGCGGCAGAAAAAGGCCCAATGATTTATATAACGGCGGAATGATCTTTTTAAGAAACATCTCAACAAACTGTACAAGCGATGCAATAACCAAAATAAAAACGATGGTTTGCAAGTACTCAAGACCGAATGGAATGAGTACGTAGTGCTGCAAAGGCCAAGTCAGAGCCGTGGACATCAAAATAACAAATATAACTGCTCCGCCCATTCCCATTGCAACATCTGTGGACTTGGAAGTTCCCATAAAAGGACATGTTCCAAGGTACTGAACAAGTACGATGTTGTTGATAAAAATAGCAGATATAAATAACAGGAAGTATTCCATTTTAATCAACCTTTATCTTATTTGGAGTTGAGGTCTTTAATGTCGCCGCACGCGCCGCAAGCACCGCAGGAAGCACAACCGGAATTCATAATATCGGGTGGAGTTTCGCCTTTTCTACGACTCAGGTATCTGTTGAGAGCATTCATGGAAGCCAGAATGATTCCCAGTCCGATAAATGCGCCCGGAGCTTTCCCCATGAGTTCGGCAGGATGGAAAGAACTCCACATGATATGATGTCCGAAGATTGTTCCGTGTCCCAGTATTTCACGAATTGCACCCAAAAAGGTCAGTGAAGCGGTAAAACCGATTCCCATACCGAGAGCATCCGCAATGGACAAAACGACTCCGTTTTTAGAAGCAAAAGCTTCAGCACGACCCAAAATAAGACAGTTAACAACAATAAGCGGAACAAAAATACCAAGTCTAAGGTAAAGCGGATATACATAAGCCTGCATAAGCAACTCAACGGCAACAACAAGTGACGCTGCAATTACGATAAAACAGGCGATACGTACTTTCGCAGGAATTATTTTTCTAAGGCATGAAATTATCATATTGGACAATGTCAGAACGGAGAGAACTGCTATACCCATGCCTAGACCGTTATCCGCAGTGGAAGTAACAGCAAGTGTGGGACACAGACCTAAAAGCACCCTGAAAGGAGGCAGTTCAGCCCAAAGTCCCTTTACAAATTCTTTGACTATACGGCTCATGGAATCTCCTTATGACTTCTGCCAGATCTGGGTGATCTCAGGCTTGATAGACTGATATACTTCAATGGCCTTACGGACAGCATCAACAGTTCCGGTAGAAGAATATGTTGCACCGGAAATACCGTCGATATCTCCGCCTTTAGCTGTCAGTTGCATGGATTCAAGACCATGCGCTGTGAACTTGCCGGTAAAAGCAGGGTCCGCAACACGCGATCCAAGACCGGGGGTTTCAGTCTGAGTAGTGATACCGATGCCGAGGAGTTCATCCTTTTGCACATCGAATCCAACCATAACTCCGATGTTGCCGGAATACCCCGGAGCAAAAGTTTCAATGGCAACGCCGACAAGTTTGCCGTCTTTAATTGCCGGAAAAACAGTCACATTTTTAACCTTTACACGTTCAAGAATCGGATCATTGTCCCTGTTTTCAAGAACAGAAAGAAGTGCCGGTCCCTGTACGTAAGTGAGAACCTGCTGCTCAATCTGTCCTTTGGTGGCCTGCTTCAAGTTAACAAGCAAAGCTCCGGAAGAAGCACAGATAACAGAAAGGACCACAAGCATATAAAGTATTTCACGCATGATTTATCTGCCTCCAAAAGGTTTAGGACGCACCCTGTCAAGCAGTGGTGTAAGCAGGTTTGCCACCATTATGGCAAAAGGCACACCGTCAGGATAAACGCCATAGACCCGAATAACTATAACCATGGCTCCGGCAATGAGGCCGAATAAGAGCTGCGGAATTTTGCCGACGGGACTTGAAGAAACATCAGGAGCCAGAAAGAAAGCTCCGAACATTACTGACCCTGTCAGTAGATGAAACAAAGGATTGACGTAAACTTCAGGATCAATCATCCAGAAAATGGAGGAGGTGACAGTTACACCGATCAGGAAAGCCGCAGGAATGAAAACCCGCACCCACCCGGTTGCAATAAGGAAAATTCCGCCTGCAAGCAGTGCAATTACCTGTGATGAGCCAAGCCCGCCAAGCTGATGCCCGAGGAAAAGGTCTGTATAATTAAACTGATCAAGGCTTTCGAGACCGAAGAACTTAAGCTGGTCTAATGGTGCATTGATAGCGAAATGCGAAAGGTTCATGTCGATATCGATAGCGGCAGGCCATGACAGGCGACAGAATGCCCAGGCAACCAGCGGTGCGCAGATCGGGTTGGTTCCGAATCCGCCGAATACCGTACGCCCCATTACAATTGTAAAAGCAGCTCCGAAACAGACAACCCACCATGGAGCTGTTGCCGGAAGCAAAAAGGCAAAAAGGATACCTTCATATAATGCTGTGAAATTATCGACATTGATATCGCGCCCCTGCAACTTAAGACAAAGAGCTTCAGTCAATATAGCAGCAGATCCTGCAAGCCCTATGGTTGAAAGTGCGGACAGCCCGAACATGTTGAACGCCATGACCATTGCCGGCAGCAGAGCCAGAAGATGATACTGCATCATCTTCGTCAAAGTACGTCTGCTGCGCCAGTGAGGAGCAGGCGAAACTGTGAGCCTGACTGCAATGTCCGACATTGCTTTAATTACTGGTGGAGTCATATTTTAACCCTTGAATCTATAAACTTGTATATTTTACCGGCAAATCCGGTGACTTGTGCCATGACTTTAAAACTATTCAGCCTTACCGCTGATCCTGAGCTGATCCTTGGCAAAACGGATATATTGCAAAATAGGTCGTCTGACCGTACAGTTAAAAGAGCATAAGCCGCATTCAAAACAACTGTGTAAGTCATACTTCTCAGCCATTTCGAATCTTTCATACTCCGCATAACGGCTGATCATATTAGGAAGAATCCGAGCCGGACAGCTAAGCACGCACTCACCGCAGTTGATACATGTTGCATCTTCTACTGAAGGGAATTGCCCTGTAGAGATAATAAACAATCCATGATCGCCCTTCTTCACGCCTTCATCCAGACTATAGACAGCCTCTCCGCGGAAAGGTCCGCCGAGAACAACTTTGTCACCGGATTTAACAGTCATATCCAATTCATTAAGCAAATGACGGATAGGTGTTCCAAAAGGCACGCGATAATTATGTCCGCTAATGGTCATAATTGTGTCAGTCACAGGCAGACCGGTCTTAGCAACAAGCCCTATATTATAGATATCCATGATGCTCATAATTTTGGTGTCGTCGCAGAATTCCTTTCCGGTGACAGCTTTAATTACAAGAGCATTAAGCGAATTAGGATACTTAGGTTTGACAAAAACAGATTCGGTTCCGGAAAGAGTAGCTGATGTTTTTTTAGCCACCGCAAGCTTTGTATGCACCGGATGAACAAGCGATTTAACAATATTCAATCCGACTTCAAGAATATCGTTTTCACATTCAAGCAGCAGTTCAGCTACAAAAATGCCCGGTTCAGGGTTAAGCCCGTTAATAATCAACTGACCGCAACGTGAACTAAGAGGGGCGACATCAATACCAAGTTCCTGCAAAGTGCGCTGCAGATCCTTTCCCGGTCCCATGGATTTAACATCAACAGGTTCAACTGAGTTCTCTTTGTGGTCACACTCTATAGTCAGGTGATGGTAATTGACTTTTGTCGCCTTGCCGGAAACAGAAGCATGATACGCGCCGCCGAATTTGGACGGATGTTCAGCAATCATATCGCCGCGGGCAACGCTCTGTCCTTTTTTAGCTTTAAGAACAAGATTGCGCACCTGAATATTAATTTCAGAAGGCGCGGCAATGTCGTGTATTACATTTTGGACATCGGATTCGAGTGAGTAGTGAATCTTAAGCATCTAACCTACCTCGCGTGGCATTTGTAGCAGGAATCGGCACCATAAGGTCCGCCGTCTTGTTCATGGCATCCCATACACTGCTTATGAAAAGCATCTGACAACAAAGGAATATTCTCAGTATCAGGTCTGTCTTCTTTTGCCAGAGGACCTGTAGGAACTTCATCATGACAGCGCAGACATGCTTTTTTGTCAGGAAAATTCTTTTGATGTTCGCTTCTGAACTTTTTATCAAACGCAACTGGATGGCATGTTGCACAAGCTAAAGGCTTATCTTGACCGATATTGTCATGGTGACAATCAGCACAATCATAACCCAAATCTTCAGCATGCTTAGCGTGGGAAAAAATGACTCTTCCGCCACTGTTATCCATAACAACGCGAACCGGGCTTTCCTGCGCTGGCGGCGCGAAAAGAAATCCGGATGCTGCCGCAATTACTAAAACAGCAACGATTAAAGTTAGTGGGGTATATCTGTTTTTCAACGAACCAGTCCTTGATTTTGAAAAATTGACGATTAAGGCACAAAGGCCGGAACCTAACGACAGTAAGCAGATTTATGCTTCAGATGCAGCGTCATCCTCCTTAAGATTAATGATGCAAGATGGAGCAAATACAGATTGGTCAATCAATCAGTCTTTTTTCACTTAGAACACATCTTATTTAAATTGAAAAGAGGTATTCTGGTACAAAACTAGCGACCATCATACAATTCACATTCGCCAAGTACGCAATATATGTACAAAATCAGCGAACTTGTAATTGATCACTCATTCAAGATTTTAAAGCAATGAACATGCCAGATTTAGTTACAAAAATCACAATCTATCAATAACAACCTAATATAAAAGGATAAATAATAATAATTAATATTTAAAACGAGTAATAAAAAGGAAGAAGTGCAGGTAGAATTTTTTTAAAGCCGATTTTACTTGTGAAAATATACTCATATTCCTAAAAAAAAGACTAAAATTGCTTAAAACACAAAAATTGCCTGCAAAAACAAAAAGATACCCCAGTCTGATAAATCAGACTGGGGTATCTTTTTTTAAGACAGAAAGGTATTAAATATTTAATAGCGGGATTGTGTTTTTTAAAAACACATACATTTTACTAACTCTCTGAAATATCAGTTTCAAATTTAGCTGAAACAACTGTCCCGCTTTCATCCGACGTTTCCATAGATATCTCCGCATTATGAGTTTTAGCAATGAGCTGAGCGGAATAAGTGCCAAGACCTGTTCCATCCTCTTTACCGACGGAAACATACTTGTTGAAAAATCTATCACGGACTTCCTCTGGAACCGGAAGGCTGTTTTTTATACTGACGACTGTATATAGATCTCTTTCAATTGAAATAGAGACAACATCCCCTTTAACAGACCCTTCAATTGCATTTTTAATAAGGTTTCTAAACATAGTTCGCAGCAGTACCATTTCGCCAATTATAGTTATTTCTTCAGTTCCGCTTATTTCCTCACCATTCATTGTGATAGAAAGGGAAACTTCTTCCTGAGTCAGCAACAAGGACATTTCCTCTTCCAGGGAACAAAGCAATTCTACAAGATCAACAGGCATTGTCCTTAATGAATAAATCCCCTGCTCCATCTTAAATATATCCAGATGAAATTGAATCATATCAAGCATGCGATATCCAGCTGAGGCTATTCGCTTAATATATTTAGATTGTTCCGGAGTAAGGTTGCCTTTATTGAGAAGTAATTCAGGATATCCGATGACAAGATTAAGAGAAGATTTCAGGTCATGACGATTTATACGCTCAACTTCTTCGCGGATCATTTCCGCAGTACGTCTTTCATGAATCTGTTTAACAAGCTGCGAATTCTTGTCTTTTAATTGTTTTTGCTTGGCGCGAAGTTCCTTTGTACGCTGAGCAACTATTGTTTCAAGCATTTCACGATGACTGTTGAGCCATGAGTCACGTAATTCAATTTTACCGAGCATCGAATTGAATTCTGAAACGAGATACCCAATTTCATCCTGACTTTTATATGCAACTCTTTTTGAATAATCTTTTCTTATTGAAATATCACGAACGGCATCGGTGAGTTGTCCGATAGGCTGCGTAATTTTTTTCCTGAAATAGTTCGCGACAATAACACCTATCCCGAGGACTATTATAAGTATCAACGCAGAAGTTGCCGCAATATGATATACCAATTCACTTTGATCAGAGAAGGTTCCGTCAATGATCAAATATCCTAATAATTCTTCTCCGGATTTGATTGGCTGAATTACAGAGAATGAATTAAAATTTATCTCCGGTTCTACTTTTAACTCAGGAAAGGTGGTTGCTTTGCTTCCGAAAAATGCAAAAACTCCACCAGTAGGAGTAAATATTGTAGCTCCGACAACATTTGGTATTAATGAAAGTGAATCTAAAACTTCTGTGGCTGATTCTTTGTCATTAAAATCTAATGCTGAAATAGTGGAAGTCGCCATTATTTGAGCCAGACCATTGGTCTTCTGAATAGTGGCCTGCCTGTATGAGTGGAAAAATGATGCAATAGTGAGAGTCATGGATAAAATAATAGCGAAAATGGTTGTCCCAAGAATTGCCGCTCCTATTTTGCGCCCGAGGCTGCTTTGGAAACCGGTCATTCTAAATGATCTCCACAAAAAATTTCAGAAAGTTTAAGCAATTTTGAACTGATAGTCAGTCCTGCTTTGCGAGCAGCGCAAATATTAACTTGCAATTTCATTCTTGAGCCGGACTCTACAAGGTTGATAATTCCTCCCATACGCAGGAAATCAGGATTCTGTCCAATTGTCAGGATAGGTTTATTTTTTACTTGTTTAAGAATTGCCGCTATTACACGCGGATTTGAGCTATCAAGAAAAAGGACCTGACAGTCGTCGGCAGGCCAGCGGACTAATTTAAAAGATTCTGATTTATCAAAATACGGAGCCAATTCTTCTTTATCAATAGCTGCAACAGTATATTTCTCACTTTCTTTGAAATGAGCCTGCTCAGGCCAAAGCACATATTTAGGTATTTTTTTAATGAACAAAGCACGCAGTTGTGCTTTTGTAGCAGTAATTTTAGCATCAGCAGCAATAACCGGCGAGGAATATAAAAAAAAGAACAAGGTAATAACTGCCGCGAAAAAGAACTTATACCTTCCTAAAAGTCCCATATGACCCTCAAAGAACAGGAAGGTTCAGTTGTCTCGAAGTTTCCTTCGTTGACTTGGCTGAGAAGACTTGAACCAATAAGTTCAAGCGAAAGATTATCTACGGGATGCCATGCAAGTCGAGCATCTACTCCAAATCCGGTAGAAAGATCTTTATCATCCATCGTATTTAAGTATGAACCGAAAAGATCAAGATCCCATTTTTCCGCTAAGTTAATTAACGCTTGAATTTTTAAATTGTATACAGGACAGTTAAGAGGAGGTGAGAATCCTGCATCATTCAGCGTTGCACCGGGGAAATCCTGATTTGACAAACTTATGGAAGGACGAAGTGTCAGCCTTGGTAAAACTTTCCAATCCAGCGCAACTTCAGTTCCATAAGTCAGTCCGCAAAGAGCACTGGCAGGCGTAGCAATGCGGGTATCGGGATCATAATTAAGTGTTATCAGCTTGTCATAACTATTAAAATATAAAGAAAGATCAAGTTTTAAATTGTCACTGAAGATTCTGCGATACCCGGCTTCAACTGAAGTAAGCTCTTCTGAATCAAGATTTCCTGAAGCATCTATTTCATACCTTTTCCCATTATAATTAACTTGATATCGCCCTTCGCGGGCCCAGTTACTTGGAACTCTTGTTGCTTTAGAAACGGCCAGCCAGTATTCATCTTCATCTGCTGTATAAAGAAGCCTGGCTGTGGACTGAGGCTCAAGGTTTCCATCTTCCGAATAATCCAACTTAAGACCGAGCGTCAAAAACAGACTGTCTTCAATAAGAGTCATTTTGTCTTGAGCAAAAGAACTGAAATCCATGCGACTGAACTTTTCATTACGAACCCTTACATGATCTCCCTGTTCAAATGAATCCCAAAAGTACCTCCCCCCAAGCCCCAAGGTAAAAAGATTAATTCCAATCTGATCAGCTGAATAAATATATTCAGCATCAATAGTGTTTGAAACGCCTTCAAGATCATCAAAAGTTGTCTCCGATCTTGAATAAGAGGTTCTGAACTGCATGCCTGAATTTAATCCGGTTGCTCTGTCCCATGTAAACTGGGCATACCCGCCATAACCTTTTTTAACTTTATCTGCAGAAAAAGGATTCCCGGGAGGAGACTGCTCTGTAATGCTTGAAGTTGAAATATCTCCCTGAATTGTAAACTGATCAGTAAAAATATTCTGCCAGTCCGTTCTGAAACCGGTGGTTCCCTGAACTAAATCTCTGGACCCTTTATGTGTACCGCCGCGGACGGTATAAGATTTTCCCGGTTCATAGCTACCTTTGGCGTATACCATAAAGTATCCATCGTCTGTAAATTTCCCGCCTTGACGAACCATCTGCGAAGCTACGTCATTACCGACAACTGAAACGCTTTGAGTTCCCTGCAGTTCTTTTGCAGATTTTGTAATAATATTTATTACGCCGTTAAAAGATTCTGATCCCCAAAGGCTGGTCCATGGACCGCGAATAACTTCAATTCGTTTAACAAGTTCGATAGGAAGATCTTGATTGGACCATATTACTTCTGAATAGTAAGGAGATGTTATAGGACGATTATCTATAAGTATAAGCTGCTTGCTGTTAAAAACTCCATTAAATCCGCGAATACCGATAGACCATTTATCGGAATCCATACGAGTGACAAGAACACCCGGAACAACTTTAAGAGCTTCAGGAACAGACATAGCCCCGCTGACTTTAATGTCTTCCTCAGTAAGGATTGTATAAGAACCGGCAATATTTTCTAACGATTGTTTCCGCCTTGTTGGTGAAACAACTTCAACGTCAAGCAGGTCTTCAAGCTCAAGTTTCTCAAGCTGCTGATTACTCGTTTCTTTTTCCTGAGCTAAGCACGGTTTGATCAAACCGTTCAGAATCAGAAAGAAAAGAAAAATGATAAAAAAAAGCTGCCTGAAAAAAATCATGCGCCAGCCTGATTTTTTGCTGTCATCATATAACCGCGGCCGCGAATTGTCTTAATACTTACAGATTCGCCGATTTTACGACGTAAATTGCTCATATGAACATTCAACACGTAGTCATCAAAATCTACAGTCCTGCCTAAAGCAATTTCCATAAGCTCTTCACGTTCGACTAATTTTCCGCAACTTACAGACAAGTGTTCGATAATGCTGAACTCAGCAGCTGTGAAATGAGTTTCTTCCCCTTCGACAAGAATTGATTGAGAATCAAGGTTGACCTCTATCCCGCCTACTTTTATCTTTCCTCTACTTGTTCTGACAGACTGTGTTGAATCTTCGTTAACCATTGCACACCTGCGTAACGCAGCACGCATTCTGGCAAGCAGTTCACGCAATTGAAAAGGTTTACAAATGTAATCATCGGCCCCCATTTCAAGACCAACCACTCTGTCAACCTCGTCACCTTTTCCTGTCAGCATTATTACCGGAACATTTGATTTTGATCTAATCAGATCTAATACACTAAGCCCGCTGAGGTCCGGCAGAATAATATCAAGTAGAATCAGGTCAAAAGTGTCATTATGAAATGTCTTCAACCCGTTAGTAGCGTTGCATTCAGTCTGTACGCTATACCCTTCTCCACCAAGATATGTATTTAAAAGTTCTCCAAGTTCCGGGTCATCATCAATAAGAAGTATTTTGTTCATAGCTTTTCTCCTGCCTGCATAGTAATTGTTTAGAAGGAATAAGCATAAGAATTTAATGTTAAAAAATGTTAAAAACATTAAGAAATATTAAGATATAATATATCTATATTAAGACCGTCAGCTGCCAATTTAATGGGTAAAAAATACCACCATGAACGTTCTTCGTGTTCACTTCGTATAACTAGCAAAAGGGTTGAATGAATCGGTCATTCACCTAGTGCATGGATGTACAAAAAAACACGGAGGTTTTTATGTCTTTAGTAATCAACAACAACACAATGGCTAATTCTGCAGCTCAACATCTTAATGATGCATACGGAGCACTCGGCTCATCAACAGAAAAAATGTCTTCAGGTCTAAGAATCAACTCTTCGGCAGATGATGCCGCAGGGCTGGCTGTTCGCGAACTCATGCGGTCTGACATTTCCACACTCAGTCAGGGTGTTAAGAATGCGAATGACGGTATTTCAATGATTCAAACCGCTGACGGTGCTCTTTCTGTTGTGGATGAAAAGCTTATTCGTATGAAGGAACTTGCTGAACAGGCCGCAACCGGTACGTATACCAGTGATCAGCGTGCACTGATTGATCAGGAATATCAGGCAATGGCATCGGAAATAACCCGTATCGCAAGTGCTACTGACTTTAACGGAATCCACTTATTAAATGGTAATCTAAGCAGTGATACTGCTATGGTTATTCATTTCGGAACCGGTAATGATTCCGCTGAAGATAAGTACAATGTCAAAATAGGCAACTGCACAGCTTCATCTCTCGGAATCGGTAATGCCAGTGCGAAGAATGCCGGATACACGGTTTCTACCCAGGTACAAGCGCAGGCAGCATTAGAAGCACTTGATCAGGCCATTACCTCAAAGGATAAGATCAGAGCTAATCTCGGCGCACTTGAAAACAGACTTGACGCAACAATATCCAACTTGGAGACTCAGGGAACAAATCTTCAGTCTGCTGAATCTCAGATTTCAGATGTGGATGTTGCAACCGAAATGACCAATTACTCAAAGCAGCAGGTCATTACTCAGGCTGGTGTGGCAATGCTTTCACAAGCCAACTCACTACCGCAGATGGCTCTTCAGCTAATCAGCTAACTCTTCTTTTAGAAGCGGACAGCATAACTAGGACCCGGTTTATCCGGGTCCTTTTTTTTGATCATTACTCCAGACAAGACCCTGTTTACTGACTAGGTAAAATATTCCCACCCAATTCATTAATTTGACGACACCTGCTTCTCTAAGACTTTTGCCAACAATTTCAATTAAGAATTATTAATTTTAGCCTACTGCTCTTTATTGTTGCTTTATACTTTTAACAAACAGCAAAGCTATCTTCGACAACTATAAACAATAAATGATGTTGTATTAATGTACTGCGGACCATTAGTTGCTCACTTCCGTGCATAGGAGGAAGTATGAACGCAAACATCAATCAAATATATGACAACAACAAATCATGTAATGCTGAAATTTTCTTTAAAGAGAACAATATTAGAATTAAGAATGATATTGGATGCTTTTTAAAGACTAAATTTAATTACATTACTAAGTATGACGTTGAAGAAATATTTCAAGAAGTAGCATTCAAAATAATTAAGCATAACTATTTATCAAAGTACTCCTCAGACAAAAGTTCACTTAATACATGGCTATACATTATAAGTCGTTCAGTAAGTATAGATTATATGCGTAAGTTACAGAAAAACTATCAATATATAGATGAATATGAAGAGTCTCCAGCTGTAGACATTCCAAAATCAACAATAACCATTCCTAAAGGATTGCTTTCCGAAAGGCAAAACCAAGTAGTTAAAATGGTTTTCTGGGGAGATATGCGCTCTGTTGAAGTGGCCGAACAGCTCGGCATTTCGCCCCAAACTGTGCGTAGTATTAAACACCAGGCAATTGCTAAATTGCGCCGCTATTTCGGGGCGGAAACCGAACGGAGGATAGTATCATGAGTATCGAGGCTGTAAGTTCCTCAACAACATCGAGCACATCATCGTCAAGCAACTCCTCGCTTACCCAGCTTGATTTTCTGACACTTCTAACGACTCAGATGGAATATCAGGATCCGACGAATCCGGTTGATAATACTGAAATGGTTAACCAGATGACTCAATATTCTTCACTGGAACAAGAAGTATCAACCAATGCAAAGCTTGATACGATTGTTGACCAGCTTACTGCCCTCTCTGCCATGAACAGTTCCAGCTATATTGGAAAGGACGTTACAGCAGAGGGTGGTGTTGTTGAAGTTACAGATGGAGTTGCTTCAGATGTCACTCTTAATCTGGGAAGTGATGCAGCATCACTCGTAGTCAATATTTATGACGCGGACGGTAACATTGTGGACACCAAACTATTTTCAGATGTCACTTCCGGTGATCACACATTAGGTCAAACCGAACTTAATCCCGGCAGCACACTTACTTCAGGAGAAATCTATACCCTTCGCGCTGCGGCCTACGATGAAAACGGTGACAATATTGATGTGGACCTCACATCAGTTGGAACAGTCACGAGCGTCAGTTCTGAAAGCAGCGGAGTTGTACTGACCCTTGATGATGGCAGAGAAGTTTCTCTCGCCGACGTAAGTTTCGCATCCTGATTAAGGGATAAGGAGAATTAAAATGGGAATCACCAGTTCGTTATATACCGGCATATCCGGCCTCAATGTTAACAGTCAGGCCACTTCAGTTGTGAGTAATAACTTAGCTAACTCAAGTACCGTCGGGTACAAAAGTACATATGCAACATTTGAAGATGTTTTCTATTCCGCCATTACTACCGGCGGAGGATTGAGTCAGGTTGGTAACGGAGCAGGAGTAGCTTCTATTAATACTGATTATACGCAAGGATCATATGAAACATCCAGCTCATCTACCAATGTAGCAATAAACGGTGACGGATATTATATAGTTGTTGATCCTGATAACGGAGCAACTTCATATTCAAGAGCCGGAAATTTTGATTTTGATAAAGACGGCTACCTTGTAGATCCATATGGCAACATGGTTCAAGGGTGGGAAGTTAAAGAGGGTTCTGCCTCAGGTTCGCTTACTAACATTCAACTTGACCAGTCACAATCTCCTCCAAATGCAACAAGTGCAGTCCGTACTTCCATGAATCTTAATTCTCAAAGTACAGACAAAGCTATAACCGCAAACCCGTACACTTCTGAATTTGAACTATATGACGGAACATCATCACCGGCATTGGATTCATCCAGATACAGCTATTCATCAACTATGACCATTTATGATGAAAACGGCTCAGCGCATGATCTCACTTTTTATATGGACCCTGTAAATACCGATTCAGACGGAAATATAGTCTGGGAATATGTTGTAGCATGCGATCCTAATGAAGATCAGCGCACATTCGGTGGAACCGATATGAATACCACCAGTGGAGCCGGACTGCTGATGACCGGAACTTTAACTTTCAACTCAGAAGGTAAATTGACATCACAGTCTGCCTTCACCCTTTCAGACACACCAACCTCCACTGACCCGAAAGATCCGGCAAACTGGGAACTGGCATCATTTAGTGATTCAGGTGTTCCTGAAATGAATGTTAACTTCACAGGAAGCACAACCGGACAAGATCTCGCTTTCAGCTTCGGAATGTCCAATCCGAATTCTTCAGTCGGGTCTAACGGAGGATGGTCTACGAGTTCAACAATAAGCACATTAGCAGATGTTACCGCTACAACAGATTATTCTGATTTACCTTCTTTTAACTCAATCGAGTTAGCGACAGGCGCAACAACCAGTTACAGTGACAGCTCTTCTGCGACTTACAGTACCAGTCAGGACGGCTACGCCACAGGTTCACTGCTTTCAGTGAGTGTTGATAAAAACGGTATTATCAGTGGGGCTTATTCAAACAATCAAACCATTGAATTATACCAATTCGCCCTTGCCGATTTCACCAACCCCGGCGGTCTTGTCGCAAACGGAAACAATCTGTTTTCAGCTACAACTGACTCCGGAGACGCTGTTATCGGAACAGCCGGATCAGGCGGTTTCGGAAAAATTGTTTCAAACTCACTTGAATCCTCGAACGTCGACTTAGCTGCTGAAATGACCAAATTAATTATTATTCAGGCTGCATATTCAGCCAACAGTAAGGTTGTAACTACAGCGGATTCAATGCTGACTACGGCAATAGGTCTTAAACGCTAACCCATAATATATGACCTCTTCCAGCAAGCTTAACTATTAAGCTTGCTGGAAGAAAATCAGTCAAAGTTTTAGTTTTAAGAGGACCATATACCATGATCAGCAACCTGTTCAATATAGGCTCAAAAGCCATCAGCAATACTCAGGCTTCTATTGCGACTACGTCCAATAATATAGCTAATGCTGAAACTACCGGATATAGGCGCGCAAACGCAGTTTATACGAGCACCGGCAATATTAATGTTGGCGGAAACAGCATCGGAACAGGGGCAGAGATCACTGCAATCCAGTCTAACTGGGATAAATTTATTGAAACTCAATATTTGAGTTCCTCCGCTGACCTTGCTTCCAGCAAGGCTTCATCTGAATATCTATCGCAAATGGATTCAATTTTTAATCAAAGTGCTAAAGACGGACTTGGAGTAACTCAAGATGCTTTTCTGACAGCATGGGCTGAACTATCCATGTATCCTGATTCCTCTTCAGAGCGGGAAGCT
Organism: Desulfovibrio gilichinskyi; assembly: GCF_900177375.1. Lineage (NCBI taxonomy): Bacteria > Pseudomonadati > Thermodesulfobacteriota > Desulfovibrionia > Desulfovibrionales > Desulfovibrionaceae > Maridesulfovibrio > Maridesulfovibrio gilichinskyi. The sequence goes on from NZ_FWZU01000001.1 coordinate 831,071, forward strand.
TTGCTGGGTGAAGCAGAATCGTTAGTATATTCCATAAATTCCACTTATTCTGAACTCCAAAAAATGCAATCTACTGTGGAAGATGAAATAAACGATCAGGTCGCTCAGGCAAATGAATATATTGATAATATAGGATTACTGAATAAACAGATTGCTGCATCGCCTGAAGATTACGATTTAGTCTCGAATCGTGATCAGATAATCCGCGAACTTGATGAATTAATCGGTGTAACAGTTATTACTCCAAGTGACGGCCAAACAAAAATATATACAGAAAGCGGAATGCCCCTGGTAGAAGGTTCTGAAACTCATAACCTTGTCTACACTTCTGCGCGATCCACCGAATCCCTTATGCCCTCTTCTGCTTATGACGGTGAGTTAAATTTTTCAGGTTCATCAAGTGAGGAAATGTTACTGGAATTTACTTCTTCAGGAGCAGACGGAAGCGCAAAATTCAAAGTGTCTTTTGACGGGGGTAATACGTGGGCAAAAGATGAAAACGGAAACACTCTTATCTATACAGCAGGAGATTCAAACAATTCAGCAACAATAGATGGAGTTGAAATATCTTTTTCCGGTTCAACTTCTGACCATACAAAAGGAGATCGATATACAATTGTTCCTAAAAACGGACTGTACTGGCAAGGCAACGATTCCTCTTTGGTTAACTGCACCCCGCTGACAGATGCAAGCGGTACTGGCATTTCACACAGAAGTACCAGCGGAAGTATTTCAGGTCTGCTAACATTCAGAGATGATGAGCTTATTCCGACAATGGACAGCCTCAATGACTTATCTTCTGCACTTATCTGGGAAGTAAATGAAGTGCATTCTCAAGGCGCAGGACTATCCTCTCACTTATCTCTTGAAGGAACATATTCCGTTGAAGATCAAACAGCGACTCTTTCGAATAGCGGACTGCCTTATGCCGCTAATATAGAATCAGGCGAGTTTTCAATATATACTTATGATGCTGACGGAGCATTACTTTCTAACGCGGCAATATCTATTGATCCTTCCACAGATTCTCTTGATGACATCGTGAACTCCATAAATTCAGCTTTTCCAGGATCCATTACAGCTTCTGTGGATTCAGAAGGACATCTGAAATTACAATCAGCCACAGATATAAGCTTTGAACTATCAAGTGACACGTCCGGATTTCTTGCTGCAACAGGAATAAATACTTTTTTTGACGGCAGCAGTGCCTCTGACATCTCAATAAACTCCTACATTCAAGACAATCCCTCGCATATAAATTGCGGAGAAGTCGGAACGGACGGTCTGGTTTCATCCGGAAGCAATGACACCGCAAAAACCATAAACGAGTTGATGAGCAAAACAGTTACGATCGGTGACCATCTTTCCAGTCAGACCTCTTCTTTATCCGAGTATCTTTCTCAAATTGTTTCCAGTGTTGGCGCAGCTGCTTCAACAGCCTCGACTCAAGTTACTTGTGACACTGCCGCAGCTCAGCTTTATTACGATCAGCAGCAATCTGTCAGCGGTGTAAATGTTGAAGAAGAAGTAATAAATTTGACGAAACAACAACAGCAATACCAGGCAGCCTGCCAGATTATCACAGTATCCCGCGACATGTTCGATACAATTCTAGGTATGATGTAATCAGGAGCAGTTATGAGAATCAGCACTACACAAATTTATGCTCAGAGTTTAACTAATGTTAATTCATCACTTGTAAGATTGGATGAATTAAACTCACAAAACAGTTCTCAAAAAAGAATTAATGCTCCATCAGATGATGCTGCCGGAATGGGCAATGTGATGGAATTACGCACATATGATCAAACTCTTGCCACACAGGTTGAAAACGCAACGGTTGTAAAAGGACTCCTCGGTTCAGCCGACGATTTATTATCTCAGGCCAGTGAAATCATGACTTCTATACTTGAACAGGCTGAGCAGGCTTCAACGGGAACTTACGATCTAGAGCAGAATCAGATGATGGCTGAACAAATGCGCGGATATCTGGATTCATTAGTAAGTATTGCAAATTCTAAATCCGGCAACGATTACCTTTTTTCAGGAGAAGCAACGGACACCTCACCATATGAATATACTACCGATGTTACTTTACTGGGTGATTCACCGGCAAGAAGCGATATTGCAGAAATTACAGGAGAATTTGATAAAACAACTCTCGTTGAATTCACCACTGACGGAACCATCGGAGTAGATTCAATTGATTACCGTTTCTCAACTGATGGAGGAGAATCATGGGATACAGGGACTCTTGATGCAACGGCAGTTCCACCTGAAACAACTTTAAACCTTGGAACAATATCTGTTGAAATGAATTCGGGAGTTGCTGTTACTGCGGCAGATGAAGATGAAGGAAGTCAATTTATAGTCCGCAGTGCATTATCATATAACGGCTCTGAGAAAGCTACATCTGTTGCAATTTCTGAAAAAACTGAAGTTAATGCCAATACTGTCGGACATAAAGCTTTCGGAGGATTAAATTCTCAAACTGATGATCCTTATGATGATCCAAATTTATTTGAAACTATAAGTGATGCAATTGCATACATGGAAATCGGAGACGAATCCGGTGTTGCGAATTGTTTAGAAAAACTTCGTGCCGGCAACGAAGCACTGACAACAGTTTCTGCTGAAATAGGTTCGAGTGAAGAAAAAACATCTTTTGTAATGAGCAGCATTACCCTTTCCAGAAATAGAATTGCTACAGCGATAAGTTCAGAAGAAGATATTAACGCTGCTCAGCTATCAATTGAACTGACTCAAGCCAACTATGTTTACCAAGCTGTCCTTAAATCTGCCGCAAGTATCATGAATACGAGTATTATGGATTATCTATAGGAGACTAAAATGTCTATATCATCACTATCATCAAATGTATTATCATATTCATCAGTATCAACTTCAGGATCTACAAACTTTTCAGGGCTAGGCAACGGAACTGATTTTGATGAAATTAGAGAAGCAACTATTACAGCTGAGAGCTACAAAAAACAAGAGTATGAAGAAAGTCTCACATACTCTAAAAATGCAGTTGATGTTTTAACTACCTTAGATGAAGAATTAGTCACTTTGTCAGGAACTTTGCAGAAAATGGATGAAGTTTCGGAGTTTTATTCATATACGGGTAACATTTCAGGAGACGAAGTCAGTGCTGTCGCTGAAGATGGAGCCAAGCCATGCTCGCATAATCTTGTTGTGGGGCAACTGGCCAAAACTGATAGGTGGGTCGCGGAAGATTATGACATCGCATCTAAAGACACAGAAATTTGCAGTGCGGATTCATCTATAACGCTATCCTATGCAGGCGAAGATATTACGCTGAATATCCCATCAGGAACAACTGCTGAAGAATTTGTAGATCTTATTAACAACAGCAGCGAATTTACAGATAAAATTGAAGCGTCATTAATTTATGACGGCAGCAATTATCATCTCAGTCTTACAGGAAATGATACCGGCAGCGATAATGTTTTAGGATTAACAGATCTCAGCGCTCTTGATTCTATATCAGCTTCAGATTTTACAAATACTCAAACGGCACAAAATGCAAAGTTGAAAATTGACGGTTATCCCTCTGAAACAGATTCATGGCTTGAACGTTCATCTAATACAGTTGATGATCTGATTGATAATGTGACTTTAACTTTAAGTTCAACAACCGATTCAGATGGAGTTGAAATAGCTATTAGCTATGACACCGACAGTATGGTTGAAAAAGTTGCTTCATTCGTTTCCGAAGTGAACCAGATTATCTATGATTTGCAAAGTGTGACAGGGCGACTTGATACAAGTGACGATGATGAAGACAGTGACACTTTTACACTCAAGGGAGGATCATTAGATTTAATATACAATCGATTTAAATCTATTCTTTCTTCATTAGGAGAAGGCTTTACACGTTATGACAGTGGCACTGAAACCGGCGATTTATATTCATCTCTCTCGATGATCGGGATATCTACCGACTCGACAGAAGGATCATCCTCCTTCGGCCAGCTTGTACTTGATTATGATGAACTTGAAGAAGCTCTCAGCAAATCTCCTGAAAGCGTTGCCCGTCTTTTTGCGGCTTCAGGGGAATCTACCTCGGACAGCTCCTCAATCAGCATACTGTCCAGTATTTCAGGATTAACTTCTGCAGGTGAATATGATGTTGAGTATGAGGTCTCCGGAGGACAAATAACTTCAGCTACAATTAACGGTGTCGCTATGAAATTGGACGGAAATACAATGCTCGCCCAGCGTAACAGTGATGCGAACGGTTTATATCTGAAAGGAACGGAAACTACTGACGGAATTTACTCCGCAACAGTTCTAGTAAAACAAGGTAAAATCGGAGAAATTGCCGACTATTGTTCTAAAATTACAGATGTTTCAACAGGGTCAGTCCCGCTTTTAATCAGCAGTTATGAGGATTCTTGTACAAAATTAGAAAATGAAATTTACGATGAAGCAGCAAGACTTGACTCATTAGACAGCTACTTAACAACGAAATACGCTAAACTTGATGCACTGTTGCAAAAATATTCTAACCTCTCAACTCAGCTGACAACAACACTTGATACGTCATCTAGCGATTAGTTCTAATTAAATTCTACGGTTTTCGACATCTGAATGAGAATTACCGCTTAGCTTTAAGGCGGTTTTCTCCTTTTTACAACAAGATGTGATAATCAGCACACTTTAATAACTGTCAATTACTGATAGAAGTTTCTTTTTTTTGATGGGCTTTGCAAGAAATCCGGTACATCCGGCATTGAAACAATGTTCTCTATCTTCCTCAAAGGCATTAGCTGTCAAAGCCACAATCGGCGTTGTAGCGAGTGAATTTTCTTTTTCGTATTCGCGAATAGCTTTTGTTGCGGCAATTCCATCCATTACCGGCATCTGAATATCCATAAAAACTAAATCAAAATTATCATTTTTAAAGGCAGTTAAGCCTTGGAGTCCATTTTCAACCAGAACAACCTCATGGCCGGACGGCTCAAGGTAAAGATCAAGGAGCATTCTGTTACTTTCGGAATCTTCCACAATAAGGATTCTTTTTTTCTTTGACCCAGAATCAACAGGTATCGCCTCTTCTCCGTTATAAGAATTGTCCTTATTAACTTCATTGCAAATATTGAACGGGACAACAAGTTTAAAGATTGTTCCTGCGCCGACTTTTGACTCAACTAAAATTTCCCCATCCATCAACCCGGCAAGTCGTTTTGCAATGGTAAGCCCCAGTCCGGTTCCGCCATATCTACGTGTGGTGGAGGAATCCGCCTGCGCAAAACTCTCAAAAATAGTGTGCATTTTTTCCGGTGGTATACCTATTCCTGTATCAATAATACTAAAAGTAAATAGTCTGGTGTTCTGCCTCGCCGGAACAGAAGAAACAGTAATAGAGACAGCCCCCTTCTCGGTAAATTTTACTGCATTTCCAATTATATTAAGGAGAATCTGCTTCAAACGGATTTGATCACCAAGTACCAAGATTGGATGATCTGCATCCAGTGTACAGGAGAATTCAAGTCCTTTACTTTTGGCAACAACACGCATGATTGAGTCTATGTCCTTTATAGAAAGACCTAAATCAAAACAGACTGACTCCAGCTCAATTCGCCCTGTTTCAACTTTTGCAAAATCAAGTATCTCATTAATCAGCGCCAGCAGACTTTTTCCCGCGGATTCAAAAAGATTTATGTACCGTTTTTGCTCTTCGTCCAGCTTAGTCTCTAAAAGCAAATCCGCCACTCCGAGAATAGAATTCATCGGAGTGCGTATTTCATGACTCATATTGGCTAAGAATTCAGATTTAGCTTTACTTGCGGCCTCGGCCTGACATTTAGCCAGCTTTAAAGCTTTTACAGCTTTCTTCTGTTCAGTAATATCAGAACCAATACATAATATTTCTAACAACTTATTATCTGAACTATATAATGCTTTATTGGACCAGCTCACCCAAATACGGCTACCGTCTCTAAGCATATTTTCATTTTCGTTGTTTATAAACTTTTCCGGATTATGAAATATATCCTGAGCCATTTTTCGCAAATCACGCCCCGAGCTCTCCACTTCAGGAACAATGGTTCCAATAATGTTTTTCCCTAAAATATCATTACGTAGATAACCGAATATTTTTTCTGCAAACTCATTAAAAAAAGTTATACGACCATTTATATCCATACGTAAGATAATACTGGCGGCATTTTCAACCAACTCCTGATAAAGTTGCCTGCTTTCCCTAAGCCGACTTTCAGCAAGTTTGCGTTCAGCAACCTCTTGTTCTAGCTCATCACGCGAAGCAGTTGTTTCAGTAAGTTTTTTATTAATTACTTCTAAATTTTGAGCATATTGCTCTATATCTTCTTTGGCACGAAGCAACTGTTCTTCTGCCTGTTTTCGCTGACTTATATCTACAAAACATTCAAGTAACTGTTCTTTACCGTTGATTAAAATGATGTTTACAGTTTTTAAGACTGTCAATTTTGTACCTTTGGATGTCAGAAGAACCCGTTCAGACTTATCTACAGCCTGTCCAAGATCAAGTACCGGACACTTTCCTCTTTCAGCAGCACATATAAAATCATGACAGACACGACCCATTATCTGTTCTTTCTCAAGCCCGATGAGCCTGCAAGCTTCTGCATTAGAATCAATTATAATACGACTTTGCGGGTCAATAAGCATCACTCCGGCCTGAATAGAGTCGAGAATTGTATTAAGCCTGAATTCGCTTTGTATAAATGACTCTTCAATCTTCTTGCGTTCTGAAAAATCTTCTATAGTTGCGATAACTTCCGAAGGAGTTTTTTCAGGCGTTACAGGGTTAAACGCTACGCGCAAATACCCTTTTCTGCCGCCGGTCACCGATGTGTAATAGTTTTCGAAATATGAAGGCTCTCCGGACAGGGCTTTAGCTAAAGCTGCTCCTATTTCAATTGTACTATCCTGTGCGATATTAAATCCCAAAAGTTTTTCTCTGGTAGACCCCATGATGCGGACAAACTGTTCATTGCAATCAACAATAATTCCATCTGAATTGAAGAGAATCAGACCTAGTGGAGAACGTTCAAAAATAACACGTAAACGACGCCCGTTTGTTCGGAGTTCATGCTCAGCCTTTCTCAGTTCTGCAACCTCTTTGTATAATTCAGCCAACACTGCCGGATCTACTTTTATTTGCATTTCAACTCCAGATTATGAAAATATCTTGCAGTATAACATGACCTTCGTGCAAATCAAGCTAGATTTATTCAACTAAAGTAATCGATAAAATCTTGCAAACCGCCACTTTTATGCATCTACGTTGCCTTAATAAAAAAGGCGCAAATAATAAATTCGCGCCTTTTTTACACAGGTTCAACTATCTAGATTTGTTTTCAAAATATTTCTAAACCTTAATATGAATAAGCAAAATTTCAGGACGACTGTTAGTACGAATAGGCGGTCCCCAAAATCCTACACCGCAACTGACGTAATACCAAGTTTTACTCTTTTTCAGTATGCCCCAACCCTTTTCATAAAGATCATCAATTATGAAATTAACCGGAAAGATCTGACCGTTGTGAGTATGCCCCGAGATTTGCAATGCAACTCCGGCGCGCTCAGCCTCTTCAAGTTCAGCAGGCTTATGGTCAAGTACAATCACAGGCAACTTGTTATCTGCAGGAATTAACCGTGCAAGCGGCTCTCTAGTTCCTCCGTGCTGTACGGCTGAAAAATCATTACGCCCTACAAGAAGAAATTTACCATCGACAATCACAGTTTCATCCACCAAAACGGAAAGCCCCTGCTTTTCGAGAAAATCTTCGGACCATTTACCGCCTAAATAATATTCGTGATTTCCTAAAACAGCATATTTGCCAAGAGGAGCTTTCAGCCTCTTAAGTTCTTCAACCGCTCCGCTCTGTTTAACATCATAATCATCAAGAACGTCCCCAACCAGAAGAATAATGTCAGGTGTCATTTGATTTATTGATGTTACAATGTTTCCGACCCTCTCACGGCTCATAAGTTTTCCGGCATGAAGATCAGTCACTGCGGCGATGTCGTATTCAACTCCGGTACTGTTTCCGGTTCTTAAATCAAAGCTGAGTTCACGTACTACCGGGGAAGTAGCATTAATATACCCACCGATAACCATCAAAGCAGACACAAGGCAAAGACATGCAAATATTTTGACTTTGGGAACCGCTAAATCCGGAACCATAAGCTTCATGCCGAACCGGATAGGCTCTGCGCATAGCCCAAGCGGGACCAGACAAACTATAATTGTAGCCCAGGTATATCCGGCTCCTTGTAAAAGGATCTTAAGCGAATACGGAATATCTGAACTGAAAAAAATAGTTAACGGCAGCACCACAGTCATAAGATCTGATGCTAGGAGAATACCACGCTTAGTCTTAGGTCTCTCGCTTAACATACGGCATATCCATAGCCGTATGTAAAAATAGCAAAAGAAATAAATAAGTGTAACTTTAAGGTAAAAGCGCATTCTATTTTAACATTTACAACGAGCTGTATATGCTTTTGCAAGCCCGCCATTTGATGTTTCGCGATAAAGACTCGGTAAATCGTGCCCTGTTTCTTTCATTACCGTTACAACCTCATCAAAAGAAATTCTATGTGAACCGTCAGACAGGATTGACATTTGAGCACGCGCAAGCGCACGGGTTGCAGCGCAGGCATTACGTTCGATACAAGGAATCTGCACCAAGCCGTCAACAGGATCGCATGTAAGACCCAAATGATGTTCAAGCCCCATTTCAGCAGAATACTCAATCTGACGGAGAGTTCCGCCCATTAACTGAGTTGCCGCGGCGCAAGCCATAGCGCAGGCTGACCCCACTTCTCCCTGACATCCGACTTCTGCTCCGGATATTGAAGCATTCTTTTTAATTACATTTCCGAATAGTCCGGCAGTAGCCAAAGCTCGAATAATATCATTTTCTTTTAATGAATAAAGATCTTTCAAATATTTAAGAGTCGCAGGAATAATCCCGCAAGAACCGCAAGTAGGAGCAGTAACTATAACGCCGCCGGCTGCATTTTCTTCAGACACAGCAAGGGCGTAGGCTGTCGTAAGTCCGGTAAACTGCATCTCAGGACTGGCAAGCTTTGTACGGCGCAAATATGATTTTGCCTGTCTCCTTAGTCCGATGGAACCGGGAAGAACGCCCTCAGCATCCAGACCGCGTTCAAGAGCTTTTTCCATTACCGCCCACACTTCACGCAAAAAATCCCAGATTTCAGGACCTTCACATTGCTCAACATATTCCCAATAGTTAATCCCTTTATCTGCGCAATGATCCATGATTGAAGCGATATGTTGCAAAGGGTAAACAGAGTTAATATTTGAGTGGCATTTACCTTCTTCACGAATGGCACCGCCTCCGACGCTGTACACTTTCCATGAATCAACAACTTCCTTATTTTCGTTTAATGATTCAAAGAGCATGCCGTTAGGATGTTCAACCATCTTTTCTTCAGCTTTCCAAACAATTTCAGTCTTATCATTACCAAGCACGCAAAGCACAGCCCAGTCGGTCAGATGCCCTTTTCCTGTGGCCGCAAGGCTCTCAAAAAGAGTTACACGGAAAAAAGGAGCATCAGGATGCTTTTCCAGAAAACATTCAGCAGCCATACGCGGCCCCATGGTGTGACTGGAAGACGGCCCGACTCCAATGCGATACAATTCTTTTAAAGATTCCATTATCTAATCCTTATTATATTATTAAGTAAGACTGTGAGCTTAATTATTTTGTGCATCCTGACAGCTTTAACTGTGTAATAGCTGGATAAATATAATTTAATCATATTTATCCACACCTGAGTTGTCAGCATAATATATGTAAAATAAACTAGGTCAAACTTAATTTAAGCAAATAGATAAATTGGTTAGCAAAAGTTTATTTCGTATGTGTAAACCATCCACGAGTCCTCTTACAAAATCCAACAAGCATCAACATCACAGGCACCTCAATTAAGACCCCAACAACAGTAGCAAGAGCTGCACCGGAGGAAAGACCGAAAATCATTACAGCTGTGGCAATTGCAACTTCAAAATGATTCGAGGCTCCTATCATGGCTGCAGGAGCGGCGTCTTCGTAATTTAAATTCATAAACTTAGCAGCAATATATCCCACTGCAAAGATTAAAATAGTCTGCAAGAACAGCGGTATTGAAATCCAGACAATAGTTAAAGGATTAGCCAGAATTACTTCTCCTTTAAAACTGAACAACAAAACCAAAGTCAAAAGCAAGGCGCTGATTGTTATTGGTGTTAACACGTGCAGAAACTTCTCTTTAAACCAAGTTTCGCCTTTCGATTTAATAATCCACTTACGTGAAAAATATCCAGCAAACAATGGTAAAGCAACATAAATTGCGACAGATAAAAGAAGAGCCTGCCACGGGACAGGAAGTTGTCCTACTCCCAGCAAAAACCCACCAAGAACACCATAAAGAATTAGCATTGCTAGTGAATTTATGGCAACCATTACTAAGGTTAGACCGTCGTTACCTTGTGCGAGATATCCCCACACCAGCACCATTGCAGTACATGGAGCTATTCCAAGGAGGATACATCCTGCAAAGTAACTGCGCCAAAGCGGAATTTGTAACATCTTGATTCCATCCTGCAAAACAACAGTTCCGGCTCCATGCAATGAACCGACTGCCAAATCAAGACCAAACGGCATTTTAACTAAATCGACGGCATCTACACCGATGAAACTTTTAAAACAATATCCAAGAAAAAAGATTGCAATGGCATACATTGTAAAAGGTTTGACACACCAGTTAATAAACAAAGTTAGAAATACAGGCTTACCACTTTTCCCAGCTTTGATAACACTGGCAAAATCAATTTTTACCATGATTGGATACATCATAAAAAAAAGGCAAATCGCAATTGGAATAGAAACGACCGGAGCTCCGTTTACATAAAGGGACATGCCATCAAGATTTTTAGCTAATCCAGGTGCAACTTTGCCGAGTAAGATACCTCCGATAATACATAATCCAACCCAAACAGTTAGGTAACGCTCAAAGATACTGGTCATTTTCCTATCATTTACGGGGCCAGTTTTATTTATCATTTCTAAAAAACCTCATAAGTTTGCAGTTAGCTGAGGATCAACAATAATTGTTACTTCAAACTCTCAGGAAGTAATTCAATATAGGCTTTAATCTCGTCACGCACTCTTCTATAACAATCAAGCTGTTCCTCTTCGGAAGCTCCTTTTTCCGCCAGTTCTTTAGCCATTTTAGGAGGATCATCAAAACCTACATGAGTCACTTTGCAGTTACCGGGAAAATACGGACATGTTTCATTGGCATGACCGCAGACTGTTACTACAACATCTAACGCTACCCCCTCAAATTCATTAATATGCTTAGATTTATGTCCAGAAATATCTACTCCGGATTCAGCCATAACCTTAACAGCATTAGGATTCAGACCATGTATTTCAATGCCGGCGGAGTAAGCATTAATCAGGTCACTTTTAAGATGGTGCGCCCACCCTTCAGCCATCTGACTTCTGCATGAATTTCCCGTGCATAAAAAAAGAACATTCATTTTATTATCCATCTATGAAAATCTCCTTATTTCGGACAACATTCTTCACCACGCTGCTTGCGGCAAAGTTCTTCACATTCGATTGCCGTTATTTTTTCAAGAATCTCTATGTCACTCAATATATACGAGTCAGTTGAAACTTTATTTTTAATATAGTTCATAATCGGACCAAATGAAGGTTCTTCGACATTCAGATTATAAATTACCCACCGACCATCTTTTCTACTGCTAACAAGTCCTGAAGAAATTAGAATTCCCATATGACGAGAGACTGTAGCACCTGAAATTTGTAACAGCTCGGTTAACTGACAAGCGCACAATTCTTTATAAGCCATTAGCGCAGCAACAACCCGCAACCTATTCCGATCAGAAAGTGCCTTAAATAAATCAATTAATATATCCACATTTAAGCTCCATTTGCATATTTAGCTAAACAACTAATTGTTTAACCAATACACGTCAAGAATCAAAACTCAAATGACCTATTAAAAATGGTTCTTGCTTGTTATTTATTTGTTACGTAAGTTTTCAAGTTGAAAACAAATTCAGCATCCCAATTTTTTTGTAAGAGGTTTCTTTGAATCAAAATGAATATTCTTTAGCTGACCTTGGCTGGAAAGACTCTTTCCGTGACCAATTCTCTGCCGCTGACAAGGCAACATCCCTACCTGCCAGAGTTATAAAAACTCACAAAGGCCACCTCGTTGTTTCAACTGGGAAAAATGAACATCTCCTGCAAATTGCAGAAACCGGTGTCGGCAGCTTAAACGAACAACCGACTGTCGGAGACTGGCTTTTGCTTGATGCAGAATCCTTTGTTCCGGTTCGTTTGCTGACACGTACCAGCCTTTTGCAAAGAATGAGCCCCGGACAGGAAGTTAAACTCCAACCGATTGCGGCAAACATTGACACTTTGCTGATTGTCTCATCCTGCAATACAGAATTTAATCTTAATAGGCTTGAACGGTATGTATGCCTTGCCCTTGATGCCGGAGTTGAATTTGTAATGGTGCTGACCAAAGCAGACTTAGCTGATGACATTGAAGAATTTAAAGCTAAAGCCAGACAACTGCATGAAACCATGCCGATTATGGTTGTTAACGCCAAAGACAATGAAAGTGTAAGCTGTTTAAAAAAATGGTTCAGCAAAGGAGAATCGCTGGTTCTTTTAGGTTCATCCGGAGTAGGAAAAACCACCTTACTGAATACTATTAACGGAACAGAAAAAGATAAAACCGGCTCAATACGTTTAGCTGACGAAAAAGGCCGCCACACTACAACAACCCGCTCTCTTCACGTTATGCCTTCCGGAGCTCTTTTGATTGATGTTCCGGGAATAAGAGAATTACAACTTCACGACTGCGAAAACGGGCTGTACAATGCCTTTTCAGAAATCACTGAGCTGGCTGATGAATGTAAATTTGCTAATTGCAGCCATACCACTGAACCTGGATGCGCAGTTCAAATGGCTCTTAGCGAAGGCAGAATTGATATCAGAAGGCTTAGCAACTACCTTAAACTGTTAAGTGAAACACAGCAGAACAAAGAAAATATTTCTGAAAAAACAAAAAGAAAATCCAGCTCCGGTAATAAAAAGAAAAAAGCTAAGTCTAAATGGATAGGATAACTTTTTAACTTTCAAATCATTATTTATATTTTTATAAACGAAGGCCGCTCAGAATTGGGCGGCCTTCTTTATTTCATAAATTGAGCAATTAGTAATTTGTAACTTTCTTTGGAAGCGTGATCATCCAGAAACCGGCTTTTTCACCAGTTGCTTTCAGCTCAAATGAAGTATCAACAGCAGAACCGTCATAAGTCATCTTTCCATCATCAAGAACGTATTTGGTTACTTTTTTAACAGGTTTTCCGTCCTTATTCTTTGCAGGGTTTATGGTAACAGAACCGAACCCGAAATCATTATCAGAACAGACCGCAATGGTTTTCATATCAGGGAGAAGTGCCAGACCTTCGGCTTTACTAGGTTTCCAGCCGTAATCACGAAGACTTATAATTTTCTTTTTACCGGCCATTTTTATACCGAGAGATTTAAGCTCATCAGCACCGGAAACCATTTCCAGTTCTTCGCCTTTCGCTGTTTTCTTATCGGTAAGATCCGTTGCATCTTTGATATCAACTAAATAAATAATATTGCGCAGACCGTCTTTACCTGAACCCTGCTCGGTAATAAGAAACTGTGTATCACTTACCGCCTGAAGATCACCGATCTTAACATCCTGACATTTTTTATAAGCATCAACGTCAACAGGGTACGCAAACATCTTTGTTTCGCCTGTATCCGGATCAAGCCATACCAAACGGGTGAAAGGAGCTTTACTGGCGGAAACTTTTCCGTCTACATCACATATAGACTGCACGGCTCCGATGACTTTGTTAGACGGAGTAACGGCTATTCCTTCCATTCCTCTATTCGGCTGACGTTTAGCGATAATGGCAGGCAGTCCCGCACCGGGAGAATATTTCTTGATTATACGCCCGGTATTAACATCCATTTTGGCGATAAACGGTCCGTATTCATCACAAATCCATAAATTGCCATCTTTCTTATCAATGGCGATTCCTTCTGTATCCAGTCCTTCTTTATCAAAACTGAGCACTTTATATGAATCAGACAGAGGGATCTCACCTGTGGACCCTACGGAATTCGGAGGGAGCGGACGACCGGAGATTTTATGACCAGTTGTATCTTTAATCTCAATACGGCTTAAAAGAGTAACTTTTCCGTCTTTGAGGCCAATTGCGCCATATGAAGGTGTATAATCAGGGGCGGGAAAAACTTTTGAAGGGACTTTCTTTCCATCAACTAAAACATAAGGACTGTCTGCGTTAGGTCCGCGGTCACCGATGGCATAAAAAATTCTGGTTCCGTCTTTAGCCAGTCCGACATAAGTCATGCCTGACCCTATGCCGATAGGAAAACCTTCGGGAAAACGATCAGCGTATTGTCCGCTATACGGGACATTATACTTGAGAGGAGTTTCAATTTCATATTGATCAATTTGAAAATCAGCAGCAAATGCAAATCCGGCACTGAGTGCCAGCAAGGTTCCAGCGGCAATAAATTTTTTAATCATGAATGTAGCCTCCATTTTTTTAATGATCAGCTACACCTTATCCGTAAAACATTGGTTTCAATTAAGTTACAATTGAAACACTAAAGCAAAATTATCACATAAATATCAATTAACAATAAATTTTGATCTATTTAATCAACAAAGTGAGTTAACGCTTCCTTAATATCCAAATGCTCAAAATTAAATCCCGCTGTAATCAACCTTTCAGGCAACACAAACTGACCGGTTAACAACACCTCGTCTGCCATCTGTCCAAGTATGAGCTTCAAAACAAAAGAAGGAACCCTCAAAAAAACTCGTTTACCTGCAACCTGTCCAAGCGTTTCAGTAAATTTATTTGAAGTTACAGGATGCGTAGAAGAAAGATTATAAACACCGCGACAGGTTTTATTTTCAATCAGGTAGATAATTGCCCGCACTTCATCATCAATATGAATCCATGAAACACCTTGATGACCATGGCCAAGATAGCTGCCCAGTCCCAATTTAAACGGGCCGAGCATTTTACGGAGAGCTCCGCCGCAGCCTAAAACCATACTTGTCCGGATAATCACCCTTCTAATGCCATAAGATTCTACTCCGGCAGTTGAAGCTTCCCACTTTTTAGAAACTTCCGCTAAAAACGAATCTCCAGCCGGAGAATCCTCGGTAACAGGCTCAGCCCCTTTAGGTCCGTAAAAACCTATTGCGGAAGCTTGTACAACAACCTTCGGGCGGACTTTTGCCTTTGCAACACCCTCAGTTACAGCATGTCCGGCTGCCAGCCTGCTGTGTAGAATTCTATTTTTCTTAGCTTCACTCCAACGTCCTGAAGCTATATTTTCCCCGGCAAGATTTACAATTGCCGCAGATCCCTCAATAAACTCCTCCCAGCCGGATGAAGACTCACCATCCCAAACAACATTTCTTACACCGTCAATATCTGAAACACGTGTTGAACGTGTTAAAGCTATAACTTGATACCCTTTCGCGACCAGAGCCCTACTTAGTTTTCTACCTATAAACCCAGTTCCACCGGTTATAACAACTCGCATAACACCCTCCTGCTCAACTCTGAAACTAGATTTTTACAACAGGACCAGACTTTTGAAGCTGACCTGAGATGGATGTTATATAGTAGACCATTTTTAAACATGATGTCCAGATCACAAAAAAAAAGGTCAATTAGGACCTTATAAAAAAGTGCAGACAAGCACTAAAAATGTTTTATTTAAAAATCATTACAACTAAGCATTTTTTAAGCTGCGCATCAAAAAAGTAAGGGCCGCTTCATATAAATTAGGTGGGCTGTATGGAGTTAAAAGCTTAGTTCTGACCGCACCGACAAGATTGCACAAAATAACTGAAGAAGTCTCCGCGACCGAAACATTTGGAAGAGAACCGTCCTGAACACCGCGAGCTACACAGTTATCAAGCAAAACAGGAATCTGGGCAAATTTATGGACCATAGCATCCCGGTCTGCTCCGGTTTTAAGGTCACTAAACGGCGAGCAACGGATAAGCATTAAAAAATCTTCATCTTTATCAATTGAAAATTCCAGATAACGTCTTGCAAATCTGTAAACAGCATCACATCCGTTTTCAGCCTGCAAAACTTCGTCACGCAAGGCAATGCTAAGCCTTTCTGTTACATCAAATCCAGCTTCCCTGAAAAGTTTTTCTTTATTTCCGTAATGATGAGAAAGTAATCCGACAGCAACACCGGCACGATCTGCAATTTTCTTAAAAGTTGTACCAGAGTATCCCAGTTCACCGAAGACTTCTTTAGCAGATTTTAAAACTATTTCTTTTTTTGTCATCGAGTATCTCTTCTCTTAACTTTAAAAATATACAATCGTAATAATTTTACGCAAAACCCATAAAACGTCAATATTACAATATAACAAAAACAAAAGCCCCTCTGTGGGGAGGGGCTACTGCTTTAAGGAATAGAAAACAGAAGGTGGGGTGTACTAACCGATCAATAAAAACTGCTGCTAACAATAATATAATTGCAACGGAACAGTAATTCGAAATGATCTAATCAATGTCTGACGATCTTAAAATATGATGCGGTCATATTTTGAGATTGCATCCAAGCTATTTTACAAAATTAAATGCGGTAGGAAATTTCTACTTTGTTTGCAGCCGCCATTCACACTCCAACTTAAGACCCCTACAGTCCGCATTGAAGGAATTATACAGCTACAAAAGACGACATATAACTCTGCAAAATCCGCTCAGATCAATATTGAGCGACATCAACTGAGACAATATCTACGTTCAGTTTTTATTTTTGTCAACAAAAAGTAAAAATTTATTCCATAAAAATATATTTTTACTCAACTATATGATTTAAAAGAATTAATAACAAAAATTTATCGATTTATTTGCAACTTAAAAGACTCTTTTTGATCATAAATAATCTTTTTTTACCTCAAAAATCTATTGAACAGTCATTCAGTTTAGGCGTATAAATCACTTCAACACAACTCCAGACTTTAATCATAAAGTGGAGATTAACATTTTTGCTGGTTGCGCCTCACTCGAGGTTCAAGTATTCTAAGCAAAATTTCAGGAGGAGAGTGAACGTGATCTTTTCAAAAATACTAATCCCTGTTGACGGCTCAAGACATTCTGACAACGCTGTAAAATATGGATTTTATCTGGCTGAAATGTGCGGAGCAAAAGTTATCCTTTTACATTGCCATGCCCCGATACCATCCGGACTCGGCGAACCTAATTTTCAAAAAGCTATAGATGACGCAACCCGCAAATCATACGCCATCCTCCAGAAATACCTGAAAAAACCTGAAGCTTCAAATTTGCCCCTTCAAGATAAAATCATTGGCGGAGAAACTACTAAATCAATCGTAACGGTCGCAGATACAGAAAAATGCGACTTGATTATAATGGGTTCAAAAGGAAAATCAGACCTTGAAGGCTTGTTGGTTGGAAGCGTCACTCATAAAGTTCTGAACAGCGCGAGCTGCCCGGTAATGATAATTAAGTAGACATCATTCTCTTAAAAATCAGATTGTAATTAAATATTATTTATTTTAGGCTGACAGAAGTATTCTATGTAACTTGAATCTCTAGTTTGAATTTATTATATTCTTAACTTACAGGGAGAGGTGCATGCGGCTTTTGACACGATCAGACTTTGACGGTTTAGCTTGCGCAGTCCTTCTGACTGATATCGGAATTATGGATAACTGGATGTTTGTCCATCCTAAAGATGTTCAGGATGGTAAATACCCGGGAGATCCAAACGATATAGTTGCAAACGTTCCGTATATTAAAGGTTGTGGATATTGGTTTGACCACCACTCCAGTGAAGATGAACGACTTGGAATGGATCTGGATTATCAGGGAATGTCCAGAAAAGCCAAAAGTGCCGCACGAGTCATCTGGGAATACTTCGGGGGAAACGAAAAATTCGGCGATAAGTTTGATGAAATGCTGCATTACGTAGATAAGGTTGACAGCGGAGACCTGACAGCTGAAGAAATCGAGAATCCAACCGGCTGGATTCTGATGGGTTTCATTATGGATCCTAGAACCGGACTGGGCCGTTACAGACACTTCCATATGAGTAACTATCAACTTATGGAAAAACTAATCGAATACTGCCGCTCTCTTGAAATTACCGAAATACTTGAACTGCCTGATGTTAAAGAACGGATTGATCTTTACCTTGAAAGAGATCAGCAATTCCGCGATATGCTTGTAAAACATTCTGAAATGTTTGCAAATGTTTTGGTTCTGGACCTTCGTGAGCAGGAAGAAATTTTCCCCGGAAACAGGTTTACTGTCTACTCAATGTTCCCGCAATGCGACGTGAGCATTCAAATTATGTGGGGTAAACAGAAACAGAACACAGTTTTCTCTGTCGGGCACAGTATTATTAAACGCACCTGTAAAGTAGATGTAGGCAGCACCCTTTTACAGTACGGCGGCGGCGGCCACAAACAAGTCGGGACATGTCAGGTTCCTCATGAACAGTCTGATGCCGTTCTCGGAGAACTGGTAGCAAAATTCATGAATAAATAACCACAGCTGAATTAATTTCATAAAGAGCCGTCATAAATGACGGCTCTTTTTTTGTCCTTTGTGTTTATCTAAGATTGACAAGGCGGTATTTTTGTTAATAATAAATAGACAGCTTTCAAACACAGCAACCAATTATGAGAATATTAACTCCATATGAGCTATATAAAAAATACTGATTTTTTTTCACCGGAACTAAATACGAAGACAGCTCTACCCTTTTTCCTATCGGAAGTAGCCGCGGGTTTTCCTTCACCTGCCGACGATTATATCGACAAAAAGATGGATTTAAATGAACACCTTATCAACCACCCTGCGGCAACTTTTTTCGTCCGTGCATATGGCGATTCTATGCGGGATGCGAATATCGGATCAGGCGATATATTAATTGTAGATAGAGCGTTGGATGCAATTAACAATTCCATAGTAATTGCAGTCTATAACGGCGAGTTAACAGTAAAAAGATTGAAACAGACCGGGGCAAAGCTGTTCCTTATGCCGGAGAATGAAGAATACCCGGCTCTGGAAGTAACCGAAGAAACCTCTTTCGAAATATGGGGAGTTGTGACCTATATAATTCACAAAGCTTAATCATGAAAATTTTAGCTCTGGTTGACTGCAATAATTTCTATGTTTCCTGTGAACGTCTTTTTGCGCCATCCGTGCGAAATGCTCCGGCTGTAGTTTTATCTAACAATGACGGTTGCGTTATCTCCCGTTCGCAGGAAGCAAAAGACATAGGGGTCCCCATGTGCGCCCCAGCATTCAAATATAAGTCTTTTTTTGAAAAAAATGGCGTGCATGTCTTTTCCTCAAATTATGAACTATACGGCGACCTTTCAAAACGGGTTGTTGATACGCTCGCAACCTTCACTCCAGCGATGGAAGTATATTCAATAGATGAATCTTTTTTAGAATTCCCTGACGCTGATTTTAATAATCTAGAGGAAATAGGACAAAAAATACGCCGCAAGGTTCTTAAATGGACAGGAATTCCCGTATCTGTAGGATTCGGGATAACAAAAACTCTTGCCAAGGCGGCTAATAGATTCGCTAAAAAAGAAAAGTGGACGAACGGTGTTTTCGAACTTTGCGACACGCATAAAAATGATAAATTTCTCCAACAAATTCCGATAAATGATATTTGGGGAATCGGTAGAAAAAACAGTAAGAAATTAACCGATCGCAACATTACCACCGCGCATCTTTTCAAAGAACTTCCGGACTTATGGATCAGAAAAAATTTAACGGTCACAGGGCTGCAGACAGCAATGGAATTACGTGGAGTAATCTGCCTCCCCTTGGATAAATACCAGTCAGCTAAAAAAACAATTGTTACCTCCAGATCCTTTGGCAAACCAGTCTCCAATCTGTCTGAACTTGAAGAATCAGTGGCATCCTATATGACCAGAGCGGCTGAAAAACTGCGAAGACAGCAATCACTTGCCAAAGGAGTAATGGTCTATATTGAGACCAATCCACACAACTCTCTGCCACAATACTCAAATAGCGCGAAAATAACACTGCAAGTAGCAACGGACTACACGCCGGAACTTATTTCAGTGGCTCTCACCTGCCTCCGGTCAATTTACAAGTCAGGATACAAATTTAAAAAAACCGGGGTAATTCTGCTGGGAATTGTCAACAAATATAACAGACAGGCAAATCTTCTGGAACTTACTCATGAGTCGCAAAGCGAAAAAAAAGATAATCTGATGAAAACACTTGATGCTGCAAACAGCAGATTCGGTAAAGGAATTTTAAGTTATGCTTCGGAAGGAACAAACAAACCCTGGCAAATGAATAGAAATTTTAAATCTAAAAATTATACCACATGTTGGGCTGAACTACCTGAAATAAAATAATATATTCCATCCGGATTTCTGCTATATGTAACCAAAGTAAAAATGGTGTTCAGTCATTATTATGTTCCTGCCATATGCTAAAACTTGCTCATTCCAAAAGATTAGGGCATTAACAAACAAGAAACGAAAAACAACTAAACCCATTTTTCGTACAAGAGGAACAACCATATATTATGATGAATAATTCGTCAGAGCGACTACTGAAAACAGTCAAACTTATGGGAACAGCTCTGGTTCTAGCACTCCTGCTTACCGGATGCGGAACAAAAGAGGAGGCTGCGGGCCTTCATCAGACTGGAACTGTGGCTTTCATGCTTAACTGTGATGAAGCTGCGGCGACATATTTTAAGAAGGCCATTGATGCCAACCCGCAATACGGCCCAAGTTACATAATGCTTGGCGACTGCTACCTGCGCGAGGGCAAACCGCAAGAAGCCGTTGATATCATTCTTAAAGGATTCGAATTTAATATTGATAAAGGGCAGCAAAGACTGGCGCACAGAAAACTGGCCCGTGCTTATAAAGAACTCGGACAACCAGAAAAAGCTCTTGAACAGATTACTATTTATACAAGAATGTCTGTGTATCAGGAAAAATTCGACCCGCAAAAACTAAACGAAACTGAAGAATTTGTCTCAGAACTTAAACTTCCTGAGGGGCACGAAGTCGTTTCGATTTCTCAAATAATGGAAGACACTATTAAGGCCAGAGAAAGTTCTAAAAATGCGACGAAAGATGAACCAAGTCTGCTAAACATGCTAAATATTATGTAATATTTTTACAACAAGCAAAAAAATCCCGCATTCTTAAAAAGTGCGGGTTTTTTTTTGCTAAAAAATCAATCCAGCTTAATTTAGCGTATAAATATAAATTAATCAGAGCCTTAATGGCAAATCAACCATTGCAAGACCTTTTTGGCAATTTGACGACAGGCAGTCTTTGTTTTATCAGATCAACCTATACTAAATTAGTATGGTGATCTTTACGTAGATAGGAACTGTTCAAAAAACAGATAATCATTTAAATTTACAACTTTTTTACACTACACATATGTTAACAAGCCTTAATTCTTGTTATAGTTGCAAACCTCAACCTGAATTAAAATATACCTTCATAAACGTTAATTTCATTTAACTTGACAGGTTTTTCATTTGGCTTAAAAAGATTGCGTATTTTTAAATAACCAATTTATTCACCGTAATATATCGAACTAACTCGCAAGACTCAGGAGAGTCGTTTTGAAATCTCAAAAACACAAAATACTTATTGCTAACCGAGGTGAGATTGCCGTGCGTATTATGCAGGCATGTAAAGATCTCAATATCGATTTTGTTAGCGTATACACGGCTGAGGATAAAGATTCAGGACACGTCACCCTTGCAAGAGAACTCGGCGGCGAAGAATCAATTTACAAAATCAGATCCTATAACGATGCCGGTGATATTTTTTCCGTTGCTGATGAAACACTTTGTACAGCGGTTCATCCCGGTTACGGTTTTTTCTCTGAAAATTACCGTTTTGCCCGCAGAGTAACAGAAAGAGACCGTCCGATGATTTTCGTTGGTCCTTCATGGAAAGTTATTCGCGATCTTGGTGATAAAATTAACACCAAACGCTTAGCCAGAAAACTTGAAGTGCCGACAATCCCAGGATCTGACCGTGCTATTTATGATGAACTTGAAGCTGAAGAAATTGCTTCTAATCTGTTTGAGTTTCAAGAAAAACAAGGTGTTAAAAGCCCTGTAGTTCTTGTTAAAGCATCCGCAGGCGGCGGCGGAATGGGAATCGACGAAGTATACAGCATCGAAGAATTCCGCCAAGTTTACCGTCAAATCAGAAACTACTCCCTGCGTACCTTTAATGATGAAGGCGTTCTTATTGAACAGCGCATATTCAACTTCAATCACCTTGAAGTGCAGATAGTTTCTGAAAAATCCGGCAAAAAGCATGTTCACTTCGGCACCAGAAACTGTTCCGTTCAGAGCCCGGGAAGACAGAAAAGAATTGAAGTCGCTCCGGGTTTCTTCCCTGAAGGCATGACTTATTCATTTGACGCTCAAAAGGTTCTTGATGATATTGTTGCACATTCACTGAGTATGGCGAATGAAATCAACTACGACAGCGTCGGAACATGGGAATGGATTGTAACTCCGAAAGGGGCTCCTTTCCTCATGGAAGTAAACACACGTATTCAGGTTGAAAACGGTGTTTCAGCTCAGATCTCAAGCATTAAAGGCAACTCGGATGTAAACCTGATCAAAGAACAGATCAGGCTCTCACTCGGTGAAGAAATCGGCTACACGCAGGATGACATAAAACTTAACGGTGTCGGAATCGAGTATAGAATTATCGCGGAAGATACTGACAACAAGTTTGCACCATGGGCTGGAGAAATTGAAGAACTCCACTGGAAAGAACATCCGTGGCTTAAAGTCCATACTCATATCCCTAAAAAACTACCCTATCAGATCCCGACTGAATTCGACCCGAACTTGGCTCTGGCCATTATTTGGGGAAAAGATCTGGAAGAAGCCCAAAAACGCGGTCACGAATTCCTGAATGAATTCGTACTTGAAGGAAAGGACAGAAAAAACATTTCACTTAAGTCCAACCTGAAGTTTCTGGCTAAAAAAACAAACAATCTACTGGAATTTTAATTATACATTATGGATATAGAAAAAAAACTGGATGGATTACTCAAGCGGGTTCAGTATGCGCGCGACATTCTCGGTGATACCGAGGACCGACGCCTTACAGCCTTTGCCCAGAAACTTGACACCTTCCTAGACCGGAATATCAATCTTACTCAGGCAGAACTGTGGGATAAACTTAACACTGTAGGTGAAAGCCTCGCTGTTTTGGAAAAGGATATTGATAATACCCTGACACCCATGGACAAGGTCCGCATCGTTCGTCATTCTGAAAGAATCTGTCTCAAAGACATTCTTGAAAATGTTTATGACAACTACACTGTTGTCGGCGGCAAGGATGACATGAGCATCGATCCGGGTATGGTAATTGCGCGCGCCTATCTCTCCAGAAGAATAGGCAAAAAAGTGCATAACCAGCCTGTTATGGTCGTAGGACAGGAAAAAGGTCACGGGCAGGAATTCCGTAATGGCGGCTGTATCAAACCTTGGGGAAATGCCAATGCTCTGCGCTATATGAAAGTTGCAGCACGCGAAAATATCCCAATCCATACCTATGTATTCACCCCGGGTTCCTATCCGATTGAAGACTATCCGGGAGCAGCCCAGCAGATCGCCGAAAACATTTACGAAATGTGCGGACTTGAAGTTCCTGTAATCTCCGTTATTTCAGAAGGCGGATCAGGCGGAGCGGAAGCCATTGCTATGGCGGATAAACGCCTCATGCTTTCACACGGTTACTATTCAGTCATATCCCCCGAAGGTGCTGCTGCAATCGAAGGAAGACTTCGCGGCGGACAGCGCGCTCCGGCTGAACTGATCAACTCATGTGCTAAGCATCAGTGCATTACTGCTAACGACAATCTCAGATTCGGTTATATCGACAGCATTATTCATGAGCCTCCATTAGGTTCACGCCCTGAGCATTTTGACTTTTATAAAATAGTAAGAGCTGAAGTTATCAGAGCAACTGATGAAGTTGTTTTGAGCGTGAAAGGCCTTAGTCCGTTTCGTGGCGCAGCCATCAAAAGTCGTAATAAAAAAGAACTGACTGATGAGTCTGTATTTGTACGCTGGTCTATCAATTCCAATGAAAAAGAACGCTTACTCTGGAAGAGATATAAAAAATACCGTCGTATGGCTCAAGATGCCTACGAAGATAAGAGAACTCTGGTAGAAAAAATTAATTCTGCGAAAGTGGATGCTATGGCTGCGGCTTATTCTACTATCCGCTATGATTTAATAAAAAAATACCAATCTAAACTCCAAAGATTTGTTGAAGAAACTAAAGACGAACTTCATGTCATAACTAATAAAATTGACCAATTGAAACAACGCGTTATAGGCAAAGCCGGATTTTCTACCAAGCAGAATTCCGAAGTAGAATTTGCTTTGACTAAACTTTCCGCACAGAAAGATGACGATATTCCACCAGCTGATTACAGACATTTCGTCAGCCCCAGAGCTTCAGAAGACAGAGAAATAACCTGCCCTAACGCTGAAAAGAACGGCTGTCTCGAAATATGGTCTCGTGATCTGTTTGACGAATTCGGCGGCGTATGTCCTACATGCGGTCATCACTTCCCCATGGAATACCGTTGGTATCTTGCCAATGTATTTGACTGGGGAACGGTGCGCGAATTTAATAAATCAATTTGCGCAGCCAACCCTACAAACTTTCCTAATTATCAGGAAAGATTGGACGCAGCGAAGGAAAAAACCGGTCTACAAAGCGGTTGCATAACTTTTGAAGGCCATATTAAACACACCAAAGTCACGTGTGCTACACTTGTCGCCCCTTTCAGAGGCGGATCAGTGGGAGCTGCTGAAGGTGAAAAGTTTATTCGCGCGCTCGAGCTTGCCGGCAAAAAGAGATATCCGTTTCTGGCATATGTTCACGGAACTGCCGGAATCAGAATTCAGGAAGGAACAAACGGGCTGATCCAAATGCCGCGCTGTACGCTTGCTGTACGCCGCTACATTGAATCAGGCGGACTCTACATCGTTTTATACGATACAAACTCCTACGCCGGACCTGTAGCAAGTTTCCTTGGCTGTTCTCCTTACCAGTATGCTGTCCGGTCATCACGTCTCGGGTTCGCCGGCCCCGGAGTTATCAAAGAAACTACCGGACTCGACATTCCGCCTGACTACCATTCCGCTTACAACGCCCTTTCACGCGGTCATATTCAGGACATCTGGGACCGCAGAGATATCCGCAGAAATCTGCATCAGGCATTTCTGACAGTTGGCGGAAGAAACCTGTATTACAGATAATAAGCAACCTTACACAAAAACAAAAAACCTCTTTCTGCTTAGCAGAAAGAGGTTTTTTGTTAGTTTTTAAAAAACTGGTCAGTTAAAAAAAATCCGGATCGATTGCAGCATGCCCGTTTGCAAGCATGGTTTTATAAAACCTGACTAACTTTTCATCAACAGGAACAATTGGAAAGTTTTTACGGCACGAATCACATTGAACCATAACAGGCTGCGTCGGAGCAATAAACGGTACAGATCTTTCACAAAATGGACAGGGATATAGAAAAATTATCTCCATACCGCTTGGGCGGACAGGAGATAAAGGCTTTCCTGATTCAGACATTTATTAACTCTCAATAAGATTTTTTCCGGTCATTTCCTTTGGAACAGAAATGCCCATTACATTCAAAATAGACGGAGCAATATCACACAAAGCTCCCGTAACAGGAGTTCTGCCTTTAAATACGTCACCGATGAAGACTAATGGAACTTCATTCAAACTGTGAGCTGTTTGCGGTCCGCCGTTTGCGTCAATCATCTCTTCCGCATTACCATGGTCCGCAGTCAGGAATATCTGTCCGCCGAGTTTTTCAACCGCAGCAACAATTCTACCAACGCACGCATCAACAGTCTCACAGGCTGATATCGCCGCCGGAATTATTCCGGAATGACCGACCATGTCCAAATTCGCGAGGTTGCAGATACATAAAGAATAATCCGGTAAAGCTTTCACCAGTTTATCAGTTACTTCTTCGGCACTCATCTGCGGTTTTTGGTCGTAAGTGGCCACTTCACGTGGGGATGGAACAAGAAGTCTATCCTCGTTAGGAAAAGGCTCTTCCCGTCCGCCATTCATAAAATATGTAACATGCGCATATTTTTCAGTTTCTGCGATTCTAAGCTGCTTAAGTCCGGCATTGGAAATAACTTCTCCGATAGGATTAATTATATTCTGCGGAGGAAAAGCTGTCGGAAAATCAAAGTCACTTTCGTAACGGGTCATGGTCACGAAATCACAGAATGCAGGAACAATAGGACGTTCAAATTCCGAAAAATCTTCGTCACATAAAATTCTGCACATCTGACGAGCGCGATCCGCCCTGAAATTGAAAAAGAAAACTCCGTCTTCATCGCGCAAAAGTCCATCGTTTTCTGTCAGTACACGCGGTTTGATGAATTCATCTGTTTCACCTGCTGCGTATGCATCTTCAACAGCTTTCACCGGATCAGAAGCTTCAACACCTTCACCGAGCACTAACGCGCGGTAAGACAGCTCATTGCGCTCATAATGCTTATCGCGGTCCATTGAATAATATCTGCCGGAAATGGTCGCAACTTTTCCGATTCCGATTTCAGCCATTTTGTCTACAAGCTGCTGCATGTATTTTTTGCCTTTGGTAGGCGAAGTATCACGTCCATCCATAAAAGCATGAATAAATACTTCCCGCACTCCGGCATCCTTAGCAACTTTAAGCAGTGCAAAAAGATGATTGATGTGTGAATGCACTCCGCCGTCTGAAAGCAGCCCCATAAAATGGAGACAGCCGCCGGAAGCTTTCACATTATCAATTAAATCACATATGGCATCATTCTTTGCGAATGTATCTTGTTCGATATCAATATCAATTCTAGTCATGTCCTGATAAACAACACGCCCTGCTCCGATATTGGTATGCCCGACCTCGGAGTTTCCCATAAAACCGTCAGGTAAACCGACAGCCCTACCGGAACACTTAAGGTGAGTATTAGGACAACTCTTAAAAAGACCGTCCAAAATCGGAGTATTGGCAAGCTGCACAGCATTACCTTTACTTTTCGGAGCAATTCCCCATCCATCCAGAATAAGGAGAACCGTGGGAGAACCGGATTGCTTTAACATGATATAGACCTCAAAACGGCGGCACGCGGCCTACCGGTTAGTATCCAACTCGACTCTTTTTCCTTCAGACCACAACCCTTCAACGTTATAAAAAGCGCGATTATCTTCCTGAAAAATGTGGATGATAATATCGTTTAAATCCAGAAGAATCCAATCTCCGGTCTGATAACCTTCCATTCCGAGATATTCAATATTCTCAATCGCAAGTTTCTCAAGGATGTTGTCTGCCAGAGACTGAGCATGGCGAACACCTTTCGCACTGACAACCATCACGATTTCTGAAATCGGGCAAATTCCTGTTACATCAATAGCAACAACGTCGATTGCCTGTTTCTCATCCAGCCATTCTGCAATAAGCTGAAGTTTTTCCTTGGTCTCAATCTCTTTGAATTTTTTACTTTTAGTTTTCATTCTTTTTTATTTATAAACTCGGCGTTCCCCATTAAAGCAAGAAACGCACTTTGAATAAACTGCGATAAACGGGATATAGGGTTCTAAAACCCCTGCGCGATATTCATCCATCATGAATAATCAGACCCAGTCCCACTCGCAGTGTTTAACGTACAATAAGATTATATAGAGAATTTATGCACGGTACGCAATCAATACCATCAATCAATTTTCATTCATATACAAAATAATTAAATTTTATCTTCAAAAATGAAGAAAATTAATATTTAAAGATTCAAACTTGACTGTCAGCAATGAGCTATGAGATATAAGCAAGCAGGCTTAATCACAGTTGATTTCATTTAAAATTTGCTATTGATTTAAGCGCAGATTAAACTTTCAGAGCCATCGGTTCTTTCCTTTGGCTCTTTTTTTCACCTATATCTCCTCTTATTACTAAGGAATAAGCTGGACAGGAGGCAATTAATGATCTTCGATATAGATAAAGAAACTATGCCTAGAGAAGAACTGGAAACACTTCAACTCAAACGTCTTAAACAGCTTTGCGAACGAGTTTATGCCAATGTCCCGTTTTACACAAATAAGTTTAAAGAACTTGGCATTACACCTGACGATATCAACTCACTTTCTGATCTTAAAAAATTACCGTTTACTGAAAAACAAGATCTTCGCAACCACTACCCTTACGGCCTCTTCGCAGTTTCCCGTGAAAATATTGTCAGAATTCATTCCTCTTCCGGTACAACAGGAAAGGCTACTGTCGTAGGTTATACCAAACGGGACATCGCGAACTGGGCCGGAATGATGGCCCGATCTTTTGCAATGGCCGGACTGACTCCCGAAGATTGCATTCATAATGCCTACGGATACGGTTTATTTACAGGTGGTCTCGGCGCGCATTACGGAGCAGAGGCTCTCGGTGCGACTATCCTTCCTGTTTCAGGCGGAGGAACAAGACGGCAGGTAATGCTTTTAAAAGATTTCGGATCAACGGCTATCTGCTGTACTCCATCGTATGCTCTTTTCCTGCATGAAACCGGAAAAGAAATGGGCATTGATTTCAGAGAATTACCACTAAAAGTAGGTATTTTCGGAGCCGAGCCGTGGACAGAGGCAATGCGCCGCGAAATTGAGGATAAACTAAGCATCAAGGCTCTTGATATTTACGGCTTATCCGAAATTATGGGACCGGGCGTTGCAATGGAATGTGCGGAAGCACAGGACGGCCTGCACATTATGGAAGATCATTTCCTGCCCGAAATAATCAATCCGGAAACAGGCGAACCTGCCAAGCCTGGTGAAGTAGGTGAATTAGTTATCACCACACTCACAAAAGAAGGTATTCCGCTTATCCGCTACCGCACCCGCGACCTGACGAGAATTAACTACACTCCTTGCCGCTGCGGAAGAACTCTTGCAAGAATGCAGCGTGTGACAGGCAGAAGCGATGACATGCTTATCATCCGCGGTGTCAACGTCTTCCCTTCACAGATCGAGTCCATTCTCATTGAAACCGAGGGAGTGTCTCCGCACTACCTGCTTGAAATTCATAGAGAAGGAAATCTTGACATTTTAACTGTTAAAGTTGAAATCGCAGGAACCTCTTTCTCTGATGCAATTAAAAATTTACAGTCCCTTGAAAGAAAGATACAAAGAAATATTAAAGAGTTCCTTGGCGTAACAGCTTGTATTAAACTGGTTGAACCAAAATCTATTGAACGTTCAGTCGGTAAAGCCAAAAGGATTCTCGACCTTCGCAACCAGAACCAATAACTGAACTAACTAAAAGCGAGGTACACTATGAAATGTGATCAGCTATCTATATTCCTTGAAAACCGTGCAGGAAGACTTGCGGAAGTAACCCGCCTTCTTAGTGAAGCCAAAGTCAATATCCGTGCTCTTTCTCTTGCAGACACTTCAGACTTCGGCATCTTAAGACTGATTGTTTCCGACTTTGAAAAAGCTCAGGCAACTCTGAAAGATGCAGGATTTACCGTTGGTAAAACTACCGTTGTAGCCGTAGTTGTCGACGATAAGCCGGGCGGACTTCACGGTTTGCTGGAAATGCTTAGAAATGCAAGTATCAACGTTGAATATATGTATGCATTTGTTCAGCAAAGCGGTGATAACGCTGTAATTATTTTCCGTTTTGACCGCACTGATCAGGCAATTGAATTACTGAAAGAGCACAAAATCAGCATGATCCCAAGCGAGAAACTTTCACAGCTATAGTAAGCAACGTGAATATCTGAATCAATATTTGTTTGAGTGGCCGGGTTAGAACCCGGCCTTTTCCTTGTCAGACAAATATTTGCTCATAATAACAACTGATTTAGACAAATCAGTTAACTTCGCGAATCATTTGGAAATCTCTAAAACAACTGCTTACTTTAATGCAATTTCATACACTGATGTGTGAAAACTTGTAGAAAAGTATTAAGTTTTGACTTATCTTCCCACGATGATGACTAATGAAATAATCAACAAAGATTGGCTTGAATCCATGGCTTCGACTAAAAAAGAGTTTCTCAAAAAACTTTTTACAGTATTCCTGCGTGACGAACCCGCCAGAGTAGTAAAAATCAGAGAAGCCCTGCAAGGCGGCAAAATGGATGACCTTAAATATCTGGCTCACTCCTTGAAAGGAGCGGCGGCAACGATGGGAGCCGACAAAGTCAGAGATGCCTGCCTTCACCTTGAACATAGTGCTCTGGATGGCGATACCGAACAAGCATACAAAGACATGCTCGTCATAGAAGATGAAATGAAATCAGTTTATGATTTTATGGCTGAATTTATCCAGTAAACAATTCTATCATTAGATAAGCAATTACCACTTACAGCTTAACTCCTGTGCCGATTGTAACAACCAGATCTTCAGGTATTTTAAAATAATCTACAGGGTTATTTGAAATTGAGCTTAAAAGAATAAACAGTTTCCGTTTAAATTTATTGTCAGTCCGCTCTGGATTAAATTTTATAGATACCTTCCCGACATAGTAATTACATTCATCCCGACTGACAGCTATCTGATTCCACGCTTGAAAAACAGCTACCGGCACATTCGGTTTTTCCATAAAGCCATATGAAACGGTTACCCACGAGACATTATTCTTAAGTTTTTTTACAGAAATTCGCTTTCCTGAATCAACATAAGGCTGATTTTGAGTCTCTACCTGCAAAAAAACTAATTTTTCATGAACAACCCTGTTTCTTCTAAGGTGCTGTAAAAAAGCTACCGGAATATAATTTGAAGCAGTAAGAAACACAGCCTCACCTGGAATTTTAGCGAGCAAATATTTTTCTATTTCGGGCTCAAGGTCGGATATACGCAGTCCTTTATCCATTATATGACCATAAATTTCTTCCCTGCCCCACAGCCAAACGTACATTATATAAGCAACAATGGCAGCTAGCAGAATTGGAAACCAGCCTCCGCCGCGAATTTTGGTGAAGTTGACTATTAAAAAGCCTAAGTCAAAACATGCAAAAAAACTGATCAGCAATACCGCAGGGACAATATTCCACTTTTTAATATTCCTTAGGTAGAACCAGAAAAGGTAGGTTGTAATAACCATAGTTCCGGTAATTGCTATTCCGTATGCTCCGGCAAGCTCTTCTGAATGTTTGAAGGAAACTACTAAAAAAATACTGAGCGCAGCCATAATCCAGTTAATGGATGAAACATAAACCTGCCCCGGATTAAGCTCGGATGTTTGTAAAATACGAATCCGCGGTATGAACCCCAGATGAACCGCCTGAGATGTCAGCGAAAAAGCACCTGAAATAATAGCCTGCGAGGCAATAATCGCAGCCATTGTGGCAAGTCCGACAATCGGAAAGATTATTGCTTTTGGAAATAAGCTGAAAAAGGGATGAATAATCAACATTGGATTATTTATGAGAAGCGCGCCTTGTCCTAAATAATTTAGCAATAGACTAGGCAATGCCACAAAGTACCATGCCAAAGTGATGGGTTTTCGTCCAAAATGGCCCATATCAGCGAAGAGAGCTTCTCCTCCGGTAACGCATAAAACAACAGCTCCGAGAACAAGTGTTCCGGCAATACCGTTCTCGGCAAAGAAACTGACCCCGTATAACGGGCTGAAAGCTTCTAACACAATTGGATTATCCAGCATTGAAAGAGCCCCGAAAACACCTATAACCGCAAACCAAACCATCATTATCGGCCCGAACAAACGTCCTATTTTATCAGTTCCGCTACGCTGAAAGGCAAATAGAACGAGCAGGATGGTACAAGAGATATAAATTATATAATCGTGAGCCGCAGTGGTTGCTACATCAAGCCCCTCAATGGCTGAAAGGACAGAAATTGCCGGGGTGATAACTCCGTCACCATACAGCAATGCACCGCCGATTAAAGATGAAATAAGCATAACAGATGCTGATTTAGTGCCTTTGCTTTGTCTTACAAGCTCATACAGAGCAAAGATTCCGCCTTCGCCTTTATTATCTGCGGCCATTACAAAAGTTACATATTTTAGGCTGATAACCACAAAAAGCGACCAGATAATAAGCGATAGAACCCCAAGTACATTAGCTTGAGTTAACGGAATGGCGTGATACCCGCTGAAACATGCTTTTAAAGCGTAAAGCGGACTTGTTCCGATATCACCGAAAACAACCCCTAATGCTCCGAGCGACAGCGCAATATTTCGTGAAGATTTATTATTTTCAGTCATGCCTTGTAACTTTAGCTGTTTAAACTAAAACTTAAAGTGTTAATTTAACTTTTAAAAAATAAAATTCTCGATCTGAATTAATTAATAAAAAAGGTCGTACCGGATAAACCGATACGACCTAATAACCTTTTGCACTGCTTTCAGCCACAAAATTTAATTTGATTGTAGCGGATATAATAGAAGTTAAAAAATATCAGCCATATTGTAAACTTTGCCGGGTTTCTGAGTAGCAAGCCACGCAGCAGCTCTCAATGCTCCCTGAGCAAAAGTATCACGGGAGTGCGCACGGTGAGTCACTTCAATGCGTTCCCCGGGGCCGAAGAAATAAGCAGTATGATCGCCTACAACATCTCCGCCGCGAACAGCCATTACACCGATTTCATCTTTAGTTCTCGCGCCGACAATACCGTCACGGCCATGCTTTTTAACTTCATCATAAACAAGACCTCTGGCTTCTGCCATGCATTCAGCCAGTTTAAGAGCTGTTCCGCTTGGGGCATCAACCTTTTTATTATGATGAATTTCAGTCATTTCAAGATCATAATCCGGTCCCAGCATGCGCACAAGTTCCGGCAGTATTTTCAGCAGAACATTCACGCCGACACTCATATTAGGAGCAAGGAATATAGGAATTTTCTTTGCGTATTCACCGACTTTAGCCAGATCTTCCGCTGTCATACCTGTGGTTCCGATAACAACCGGATTTCCGGTAATGGAGGCAGTCTCAAGCAATTTCAAAGTTGCCGCAGGTGCTGTAAAGTCGATAATAACCGCGCCCGGAACTTTAACCAGAACTTCTTCAGGCGAAGTTCCGCAGACACATCCTAAAGTATCAAGACCTTTTTCACATCCTGAACGTTCCATTACAGCTGCAAGCTTAAGATCATCATTTTCCTGAACAAGACGCACCAAGGATGCGCCCATCCGTCCTTTTGCCCCGATAATTACTATGTCAGTCATTTTGTGCTCCTAAAATTTCGGTCCTATTCTGAACCATTTAATTGCTTATATTAAACAATGAAAATTTAATTTCGTAATAAAATCAGCTTTTGCTGACTATATCCATAAATTCACTTTCGGTCATAATTTCAACGCCTTTAGCTCTGGCTGCTTCCATCTTTTTATCACCGACGCTGCTTCCGCAAACAAGAAAATCAGTCTTTCCGGTAACAGAAGTCTGAACATTGGCTCCAAGCCTGCGAGCCATGGCCTGCATATCCTCGCGTGAACCCTGAACCATTTTGCCTGTAAATACTATCCCTTTACCAGTTACAGGACTTTCAACGCTCTTAGTATCACTTTCAAGCGGGGTACGGCGTAAATTGAAATTGAATTCAAGCATATGCAGAATGGTTTCTTTAATAGCCTCAATCCCGACAGTAACAGAATAGCTGGTAATGGCTCCGAAACCATGAATTTCTGCAAGGTCAGCTTGTTTTACAGAAAGAATATCTTCAAGCTTAAAATGGCCAAGCAACTTACGACTGTCTGCTTTACCAAGATCAGGTATACCAAATGCGGCCAGAAATCTCCAATCATCAGTTTCTTTAGTACGGCTGATATAAATTGCCTCTGCCAGATTGGCGGATTGAACCGGACCGAAACCAAGTTTAATGAAATCTTCTTCACCCATTGTGTAAACAGACTCAAGGGAATTACGCCCTGCTGTTACAAGTCGGGCAATAGTCTTTTTTCCAAACCAATCAGCATTTCCCAGCGTTTTAAACCAATATTCAAGACGCTGTTCTGCTCTGGCAGGACAATTAAAATCAGGACATTTCAAAAAATCATTCTGCCAGAAAAGCTCAGCATTACACGAAGGGCAATTTGCGGGAAGTTCCACTGACGCAGCAGGTTTGATAACTTCTTCAAGCTTCGGAATAACTTCACCGCTGCGAATAATCCGTATCACTGCGCCTTTGCCTATGGAGTGATCCCGAAGCATTCCCGCATTATGAGCGGTAACGTTGCTGATTGTCGCGCCTGAAACCGAAACAGGCTCCACTTCCATAACAGGTGTAACAGCTCCCATACGACCAACCTGCCAGCGAATATCGTTAACAGTGGTTACAGCGGATTCACCCTTCTTTTTAATAGCAATCTGCCACCTGTAGTGATGCGCAGTTGATCCAAGCGCTTCCTGCAATCGCACATCTGTAACTTCGGCAACCATTCCGTCAAGCGGATAACCGGCCTGTTCCCATAACTCATCTGTAATCTTCCAGACATCGCGGACAAGTTCTTTACCATCCACAACTTTTTTAGGAAGCGTGCTGTAAGGAACAAAGCGGATAGCTTCGTCCTGCAAAGCCTGTTTTGAAGCTTCATTTACATTATCAGAAGTAATAATACCGACAACCATATTACGTGGATGCTCAAAAATATCGGAAAGGTGTTCGTCAAAATAATCCTGACTGCACACAATTTCGCCAACGCCCTGCCCGCGCCCGCCTACAGCAATTACGCCTTTAGCAAATGCACTCGAAATTTCGTATCCGACTTCGCCGTTGCCGCGTGTAGCAAAAATATTTCCGTCGTCACGGGCAGCAAGGCCATCAAGTTTGGGAGTTACTCTATATTCAACTTTTTGAATACCAAGCGATTTAGCTTCTTTCTCCACTCTCTGAACAAACCTTTCAAGCTCTTCAACAGTATAAGCTTTTTCGGTTGAAAGCATCGGTTTAGGATGCCTTATTTCAACCTTATTGCTGAAATTTTCAGGCTCAACTTTCGTAAGGTAGGGATGCTCAGGAGCAAGGTCACGTAATTCCTCAGTTAATTCATCATATCTGGCATCGCTGATAGTAGGCATGCCGCGGCGATAATCTTCGTTATGCTTTTCGAGTCTTTTTACAAGCTCTTCAATCTTTTTTTCGTCTGTTTTTTTCACGGTATATTAATATTTGATGATTATGTTTGATAAGAATTTGAATAAATTAATATTATAAAATCAATAGTTAAAGGAAGCAGAAAGGTCTTCCAGCGGTTTAACGGAATGACCTTATTCAATCAACTACAAAATTTTCTGAATGGCTGACAGGTCAGAAATTTTACCTACAGTTAAAAGAGTATCACCAGCTCCGATAATTTCTTTCGGTCCGGGGTTGAAAACCATGTCACCGGTATTTTTTCTAATAGCAATAATGATTAAATTAAAGCGAGGACGAATTTGAGATGCAATTAAATCCTGACCTACTAATTCAGACTTTTCAGTGACAAAAAGCTCTTCCATTTGCAGGTCGATTTTCCCGCGCATAGCAATATCAAGAAAGTTGGTAACGGTCGGGCGCAGCACAGACTGGGCCATACGGATCCCGCCTATTGTATGCGGAAGTACAACTCTGTCTGCTCCGGCAAATTCAAGCCTCGAGATACTGGTCTTGTTGTTTCCGCGTGCAATAATATTTACTTTTGAACTGAACTGGCGGGCGATCAACGTTACATAAACATTTGCAGCTTCATCTGACAAAGCGGCGATAAGGGATTTTGCTCTGTCGAGTCCGGCGAGTTTCAGCGTATCATCTTTAGTTGCATCCCCTTCAAGACAGGTTATTCCGGCAGCTTCCATTTGAGTTATCAACTCAGGGTTGCTCTCGATAACAACAATATCAAGCCCTTCATTCATAACTTCTTCAGTTACAATTGCACCGATTCTGCCGTATCCGCAGACAATGATATGATCTTTGAATTTTCCGATTGTCTTCTGCATTCTGCGTCTCCCGAGAATAGCTTGCAAACGTCCTTCGACTAATAATTGCGAAAAGGCTCCGATCAAATAAGCAAAACCACCGACTCCGCCTAAAATAAGCAGGGAAGTCAGAATCCGTCCTTTTTCCGATAGAGGTAAAACCTCCATGAAACCGACGGTCGATAATGTGATTACAACCATGTAAAAACTATTTAAAAAATTCCATCCTTCAATCCACATGTAACCGAAAATGCCGCCGATAAATACCAGCAGCATATAAATAAAACCTGCAACGACCCCCCAGAATATACCAAATTCGCGCCTGAGGTTCAGCATTCTTACATATATGGATTTGGATTTCATTCCTGACTGTCCACAACTTTGCGGGGGTTAACCCAAAGTAATAAGTTTATCACGTAAACGCTGAATGCGGTCTCTAAGTTCGGCAGCTTTTTCAAATTCAAGCTCGCTTGCATATTTGCGCATTTCTTTTTCAAGCTTACGGACCATTTTTTCAATTTTAACAGGATCAAATCCAAATTCGGAAAGTTCTTCAGCGGCAATCTTAGCTTTTTCACCGGAAGCTTTGGCAGAATACAGACTTCCAAGCATATTATCCAGTGATTTACGTATAGTTTGCGGGGTGATCCCGTTCTCAGTGTTGTATTCAATCTGCTTAATCCGCCTGCGTGCAGTTTCATCCATAGCTGTCCGCATTGAGTTGGTAACTCTGTCAGCATAAAGGATTACTAAACCGTCTGAATTTCTAGCAGCTCGCCCGAAGGTCTGAATCAAAGAACGATTCGACCTCAAAAACCCTTCCTTATCCGCATCCAGTATTGCAACTAAGGAAACTTCAGGAATATCAAGCCCTTCTCTAAGCAGATTGATACCTACTAAAGCTGTAAATTCACCGGCCCGCAAAGACTGGATAATAGCCATACGCTCCATAGTATCAATATCAGAGTGAAGATACTTAGCTTCAACACCCATCTGATTAAAATATTCTGTCAGATCTTCCGACATTCTTTTAGTCAGAGTTGTGATCAGCACGCGTTCGTGCCTGCTCTCTCGAATTTTACATTCCGCAAGCAGATCATCCATCTGCCCTTTTGAAGGACGAACTTCAACGACAGGATCAAGCAGACCTGTCGGGCGGATAATCTGCTCGACTACAAGCCCTTGTGCTTTATCAATTTCCCAAGGACCAGGTGTTGCCGAAACATAAACGGTCTGCCCGACTTTTTCTAAAAATTCATCAAAACAAAGTGGACGGTTATCAAGGGCCGACGGAAGCCTGAACCCGAAATTTACCAGAGTTGTTTTTCTGGAACGGTCCCCGTTATACATGGCGCCGACCTGCGGGACGGCAATATGCGATTCATCCATGAAAAGTATAAAATCATCCGGAAAATAATGAATCAATGTTGCCGGAGGATCACCCTCTTTACGCCCGTCTAAATGGCGGGAATAGTTTTCAATACCGCTACAATATCCGACCTCTTCAATCATTTCAAGGTCATACATTGTTCGCTGTTCAATGCGCTGTGCTTCAACAAGTTTATTTTCCCGCTTATACTTATTAAGCGTATCGAAAAGCTCAACACGGATATCTTCAACCGCTCTTTCAAGGTTATCTTTGTCCGAAACAAAGTGACTTGCCGGATAAATAACGGTTTTACGTCTTCGTCCGGTCACTTCTCCGGTAAGAGGATCGGTTTCCAGAATAGAATCAATTTCATCGCCGAAAAATTCAATTCTTAAAGCTTGTTCACGGCTGTAGGCAGGAATAATTTCAATAACATCACCACGCACGCGAAATGTTCCGCGATGGAAGTCATAATCATTTCTGACGTATTGAACTTCTATCAGCCGGTCCATGAGCTTTTCCATGGGGAATTCCTGTCCTTCTTCGATAGGAATTATCATGCGCGCGTAGAATTCAGGAGAACCGAGACCGTAGATACACGAAACAGAAGCAACAATGATAACATCTCGCCGCGTAAGCAAAGCATGTGTTGCTGAATGTCTGAGCTTATCAATATCATCATTAATCGAGGAATCTTTTTCAATAAAAGTGTCAGAGTGAGGAAGATATGCTTCCGGCTGGTAATAATCGTAATAACTGACAAAATATTCTACGGCGTTATGAGGAAACAGAGCTTTAAACTCATTAAAAAGCTGGGCGGCCAAAGTTTTGTTCGGCGCCATTACAAGAGCAGGACGATTCAGCTCGCTAATGACATTTGCCATGGTAAATGTCTTTCCAGTGCCTGTAGCACCGAGCAGGACTTGATCTTTAACGCCGTGCTCAAGATTTTCTATAAGCTGCTTCACCGCTTCCGGCTGATCACCTTTTAATGTAAAGTCACTGACAAGCTCAAATTTTGCTGACATGCTGATATTTCTTCCAGACTTGTATAGTTAAATTAAAAAAGTTATGATAATCAGATTCTTGAACAACTTGATAGTATTCAAAACACTCATTTTACGAGGTAGTAATGATTCCGATAATTCAAATACAAAATGGCGAAATCCCTATTGTTCGCGGCTACGCTGTATCTATGATCGTTCGCAGTTTTAAAGGACGTCGTGATGTGGAAGTACACCTTTTCAGACCGGAATGGGCGCCGAGCGAAGAAAAAGAAATTTCATGGGATAATCTTTTCGGACCTCCGGCAATGTTGGACTCCGTACCGGACGCAGAAAAAGATCGCAAAATAGTTATGGAATCATTTACTCTGGATGAGCGCGATCAAGTTATTGAGTACCTTAAAGAGCATTACTCTTCAAGGCTGGATTCTATCAACTCAAACCCGATGGAATTTCCAATCCCTTCCGGCCTTCCGCCGCTTTGCTATATGTCCGAAGGAAAAGATATCGGCCTCATCAAATTTGAAAAAGTTCCTCATTTTAAACTGCCGTTTGCACTCAGAGGATTATATAATCTCAGCGCGCATCGCCCGCTTGTTGAAACCCGCGAAGACGATAATTAGTCAGTTCAATGAGATAACTACAAAAAGAGGATTTCATTTTTTGAAGTCCTCTTTTTTTTGCAGTCATGCACTCAATCTTAACTGCAAAGTTTTTCCGTGATGAGTTCATATTCACCCGGCAAAAAATCCCAAGTTCCCCTCAGCGCAGAATATTCCAGAGAATCCTCAAGCATTATAAGAAATTCATCTCGTGGGATTTCCTCTGCTCCAAGCGATTTGAGGTGGTCTGTTGGTTGCTGGCAATCCACAAAATGGAATTCTCTGTTTTCCAAATAATTTACCAGATAAGAAAAACCGATTTTAGAGGCATCAGGTTCAAGGAAAAACATGGATTCGCCAGAAAATACTCTGCCTAATGAAACGCCATACAGGCCGCCTGCAAGTTCACCTTTTTTATTCCAAACCTCAACACTGTGCGCAAATCCGAGTTGATGCAATTCAACATAAGCGTCCACAATTTCCTGCAAGATCCATGTTCCATTCTGACCGGGCCGAACTTTAGCTGCACAATTAGTAATAACTGCTGTAAAATCAGCATCAAAAGTAACGCGATATTCTTTTTTTCTGATTTTACGTTTCATCCGTTTTGAAACATGCAATTTATCAAAATTAAGTATCAAACGAGGATCAAGGGACCACCATAAAATCGGAGAGGATTCATCGTACCATGGGAATATCCCAGCGGCATATGCGGCTAAAAGCCGTTCAGGGCATAAATCTCCCCCGACAGCAAGCAGTCCGTCTGGTTCGGCTTCATCAGGGTTAGGAAAAAGCGGCTCTTCAATGAGTCTGTAAACAACCATAAGAATCCCCGGAATTTACTGATTAATATTCTTCAATATAATCCATTATTCAATTATTTCAAGTTGTAAATCAAAGAGGCGAACGTAAAAACGTCCGCCTCCTTAATTAAATACAAGTAAATTCCTGAACTCTTAAAAATACGCTTAATCAAAGCTGTTAATCGCTGCCGACGGCTTTGAAGTCAAAAGTCAGGACTTCATCTTTTTTCTTATCTTTCTTGGTGGAAATAAGAACCTGACCACCCTTAACAAGCTTACCGAAAAGAATTTCATCAGCAATTTCATCTTTGATGGAAGTCTGAATAAGCCGAGACATAGGGCGTGCGCCATATGCAGGATCATGTCCCTTCTCTGCAAGCCAGCGTCTTGATTTATCGTCCAGCGTAACAACGATTCGCTGATCGGCAAGCTGTCCGTTAAGTTCATTAATGAACTTATCAACAATCATTTCCATAACATCAATCTTAAGCGAGTTAAAGGAAACTATCGCGTCAAGCCTGTTACGAAACTCAGGACTGAATACCTTTTCAATAGCCTTGATTGCGAAGTTCTTGTCTTCTGCCCCATGAACCCCTGCTCCGAAACCGATTCCGCTTTTAGTCATTTCGCGCGCACCGGCATTTGAAGTCATAAGCAATACAGCATTTCTGAAATCGGCTTTTCTACCGTTATTATCCGTAAGAGTTGCATAGTCCATAACCTGCAACAGGATATTGAATACATCAGGGTGCGCTTTTTCAATTTCATCGAAAAGGATAACACAATGCGGATTCTTGCGAACGCCTTCTGTCAGCAAACCACCCTGATCAAAACCTACATATCCGGGAGGAGCACCGATAAGACGGGCAACCGCATGTTTTTCCATATACTCACTCATATCAAAACGCATGAAGTGAATGCCCATAGTTTTAGCAAGCTGCCTTGAAAGCTCGGTTTTACCCACTCCTGTAGGACCGGTAAGCAAAAATGATCCTGTAGGCCGTCCGACCTGCTTCATTCCGGCTCTGGACCGAAGAATAGCCTTGGCAATAATATCTACAGCTTCATCCTGTCCGAACACAACAGACTTGAGATTAGTATCAAGTTCCTGCAAACGGGTACGGTCGGACATGGTGATCCGCCGCGTCGGAATACGCGCAATCTTTGAAATTACCTTTTCTACATCGGAAACAAGGATCTTATCCCCTTTGCGCTTACGCGGGCTTAGACCGTAAAAAGCTCCGGCTTCGTCAATTACGTCAATAGCTTTATCCGGCAGAAAACGTTCATTGATATGCCTTGCAGCAAGTTCCGCAGCGGCTTTAATGGCTGACGGAGAATAGACAACTTTATGATGCTCTTCATAATAAGGCTTAAGCCCTTTGAGAATTTCAATAGTCTCTTCAACCGAAGGTTCAGTAATATCTATCTTCTGGAATCTGCGAGACAAAGCACGATCTTTTTCAAAATGATTTTTATATTCTTCATAGGTCGTAGCACCTATGCAGCGGACGTCACCGGAAGCCAGAAACGGCTTGAGGATGTTTGAAGCGTCCATTGATCCACCGCTGACAGCTCCGGCTCCGACTATAGTGTGAATTTCATCCACAAACAAAATTGCTCCGGGAATATGCTTAATCTGCGCAAGAACACCTTTCAAACGGGATTCAAAATCCCCTCTGTACTTTGTTCCGGCAAGAAGAGCACCCATATCAAGAGCGAAAACTTCTGTATTTTCGAAGGATCTTGGAACATTACCAGTTGCAATGGCAAGAGCAAGTCCCTCCGCCATAGCGGTTTTACCAACGCCAGGATCACCTACAAAAATAGGATTATTCTTCCGTCTGCGTGAAAGTACCTGTAAAGTTCTTTCGATTTCAGAATCACGTCCTATAAGCGGATCAATTTTTCCGGCTTTAGCCTTCATGGTCAGGTTGGTTGCAAACTCTTCGAGTGGAGATTTTTTATCATCTTTACCACTTCCCGGTCTGCCTTGAGATCTTCCCTGTCCACCCCTTTGGCCTAAGTCATTATCAGGATTTTGACCTGCGCCTGAATTAGGGCTGATATTCAGTCCTTCAGTCCAGTCATTTTCATTGCTTAAGGCATGTGAAATATATTCAAGTATATCAAGCCGGCTGACAT
The DNA here is from genome assembly GCF_900177375.1 of Desulfovibrio gilichinskyi. Taxonomy (NCBI): domain Bacteria; kingdom Pseudomonadati; phylum Thermodesulfobacteriota; class Desulfovibrionia; order Desulfovibrionales; family Desulfovibrionaceae; genus Maridesulfovibrio; species Maridesulfovibrio gilichinskyi. The sequence continues at coordinate 873,143 of NZ_FWZU01000001.1, forward strand.
CATGAGTTTTCATGAAATATACGGCGTATGAATCCTCTTCTTCGAACATGGCGGCAAGCACATCGCCGACCTCAACAACTTCTTTACCGGCTGCTTTTTTCTGCCAGATGGCTTTCTGGAGGACTCGTCTCACACCGAGAGTCTGAATGACTTCTGTGTCGACTCCGCTCGGGAGCGGTTCTAAATTTTCATCAAAAAACTTTTCAAGCTGGCTCCTGAGCTGTATAAGCTCAGCACCGCAGCCAGAAAGAATATCCGCGCCTATTTCTTCCTGAACAATGGCATAAAGCAAATGTTCAAGGGTAAGAAACTCGTGATTTCTGAGCCTGACTTCATTAACAGCAGAAGTCAGAGCTTGTTCAAGGGCTTTGCTAAGCATATATTATCAGACCTCTTCTATTGTACATTTAAGAGGAAAGCCGGCTTGCGTTGCAAGCTGCCTGACCATTTCCACGCGTGTTTCAGCTACTTCTGCAGTGTATATACCACAGATTGCGAATCCTTCATTATGAACTTTAAGCATAATCTCAGTTGATTCTTCCTCTGTTTTTCTAAACACTTGCACTAGCACAGCAATAACAAATTCCATGGAAGTATAATCATCGTTATGCAACAAAACCTTATACTTTCTAGGTTCTTTAAGCTCATCCTTAAAGACAACATCTGAATCAAATTCTTCATTATATTTAGACATATTTCACTACACAATTAAAATATTTGTTTTTTATCTTAGCTAACAATAAGAACTAATTCACTATCTGTCGAGCACGAAATGACAATAAAACGTAATTATGAATTATAATCTTTTAGATTTTATACGTTTAATATTCCAAAGCTTCCAACTCTTCAGGGCTGAATACAAAATTTTCATCAGCTTCAAGCCCGGCTTTCGCGCGGTAGGCCCTGTTCAATTCATGGTATGTTTTTTTACTGGCAGAGGATTCATCAAGCCCGAGTTTATCCGCACATGCCAGAATCGAGTCTTCAGTTCCTTCAATTTCAATAAATGACCCGAACGGTAGAAGATCGAGGCATATTAAGCATTCCTCAAACTTCCATTCTTCTCTGAATTTTTCATATTTAAAGACCGGAGAATACCCCAAAACTTCCAGAGCTGAAACAGTTTCATTAAAATCTGAAACTTCTGTTTCATGTTCAATATACACCTTTGCTTTTCCGGAAACTATGTTTGCCGGAATACGTTTAACGGTCATGGTTATTTTATCGGCCTGCCTTACTCTTAATAAGGCCGAACGTTTAAAAAGTGTTCTGGAAGGATCATCTAGAACAACATTACGCTCAAAATGACGCGAAAGAAACTCTCCGCCAAAATTTTTGAGAGATTTTTTCAGCTGATCATGATCAACATTCAAATATTTAAGTTCTATTTCAAAGGCCATTGCGCTTTTCTCTTATAGCTTGAAGTGGTACTGATTTTTCAGCAATGATATAGTTTAATACAGGACAGCAGATATGCAAAAATATTTTTTCTTAGCAGCAGGCGGAGCAGCCGGAACACTTTGCAGATATTTTGTTTCCGGCGCAGCCCAACGTTTTTTTGATTCTAATTTCCCGGCAGGTACTTTTACCGTCAACATGCTTGGATGTTTACTATTTGGAATTATTACCGGAACATTTCAGGATAGGCTAGGACTTTCACCGCATATGAGATTAATGGTCCTCACCGGATTTATGGGTGCATTTACAACATTTTCGACTTATATGTTTGAAACAACCACTCTCGCAAAATCCGGACAATGGACGCTGGCCGCCCTGAATATCGGTGGACAGAGTGCATTTGGATTTCTCTGCGTGATTGCAGGACTCACTCTTGGAAGAGCAATAGTTTCATAAAATTCTGACCGACTTTACCCAATATTATTAAAACGGAGCTTAGAATGAATCTGCCAGAAAAAGCTGTACGACTCAGGATTTTTACAGGAGAAGAAAACCGCATAGACCACCGCCCCACCTTCGAAGTAATTGTGCATGAAGCCAGACAAAGAGGGCTTGCAGGGGCAACCGTATATCGCGGGGTAATGGGCTATGGAGTGAACAGCCAAGTTCGCACAACTTCTATTTTAAGACTTTCAGAAGATTTACCGATGATCATAGAAATTGTCGATACCGCTGAAAAAATAGCACCATTTAAAGATTATTTAATAGAAACCATGTCCGAAGGGTTAGTCACTGCGGAAGAAGTCAATGTCGTTTTTCATAAACATAATCAGGGCAAGAAATAAAAACCACACTCGCACGAAATATAGTCATCAAACTCAAAAAAAGCTCTCAGGATATACTTAAGATATCCTGAGAGCTCCTCAAAATCAGCATATCCAATAAATTTACGATTCCGCCTAACGGCAACTCTTAGCCATAACTTCGGATGCAATCTTTTTAAGCGGCATAACAGTATCAACTCCGCCGTGCTTAATTGCTTCCTGCGGCATACCGAATACTACGCAAGAGGCTTCGTCCTGAGCGATACAGTATGTTCCGGCATCATGCATCTCTTTCATACCTTTTGCGCCGTCATCACCCATTCCGGTCATAATAACACCGATCGCATTTTTGCCTGCATTGTGCGCACCGGATCTGAACAGGACATCAACAGAAGGTCTATGCCTGCTGACAAGCGGTCCGTCCTTTATTTCTACGTAATAGCGCGCGCCGGATCTTTTAACCAGCATGTGCTTATTTCCGGGAGCAATGAGAGCCTGCCCTCTGAGTATACTGTCCCCGTCTACAGCTTCCTTAACTTTGATCTGGCAGATATTATTAAGTCTGTTTGAAAAAGCCGCCGTAAAATGTTCCGGCATATGCTGAACAATTGCAATCCCCGGACAGTCTAAAGGCATACTTTGTAAAAATGTAAGCAAAGCTTCTGTCCCACCGGTTGATGCTCCCACTAAAACCACTTTTTCTGTTGTCTGCAAACAATTGGTTTTGGCTTTAGGCAGCATTGCATCGGCTGTAAGCTTCGGCTGAACGATCATAGGTTTTGATGTAAGTTTTTTAGGCTTGGTTAAAGCCGCAGCTTTAACGACATCACAAACTCTGATGCAGGATTCTTCAAAGAACTGTCTTGTTCCAACTTTAGGTTTAGTAATAACCTCAACTGCGCCGAATTCAAGAGCTTTCATATAACTATCCGACCCTTTTTCAGTAAGAGTTGAACAAATTACAACAGCAATCGGATGTTGAGTCATCAACTTCCGCAAAAAGGTCAGTCCATCCATTCGCGGCATCTCAATATCTAAAGTAATGACATCCGGAATAACCGTTTCCATTATCTTTGCAGCTAAAAACGGATCGGCGGCACTGCCGACAACTTCAATATCAGGATCTGTCTCAAACAGACTCATCATCGCGCTTCTAACCAAAGCAGAATCATCAACAATTAATACACGGGTCTTCTTTCTCATTCTTCCCTCAAATTTTCTGGTAAACTGTAGGAGCAATTTGCCTTACTGGAAGATCCATTCCTGAAATACTTTCGGAATGACCTATAAATAAAAATCCACCTTTAGATAGCCGTGCACAAAACTTACTGAAAAGGGTGTATTGGGTTGGTCGATCAAAATAAATCACCACATTACGACAAAAGATTATATCTTTTTCATCTTTAAACGGAAACTTTTCCATGAAGTTTAATCTGCGAAATTCAACCTTGCGTCTTATTTCCGGAGCAATTCTGATCAGTTGCTTATCTTTATTCCTACTTTTAAGCAGATATTTTTTTTTCATAGCCATCGGGATAACATCAACCTTGCTGAGCGGGTACACGGCATTTATGGCTTTGTTGAGTATCTCGTTTGAAATATCCGTCGCAAGTATTGAAAAATTAAAATCAGGATTATTTGCAGCAAACTCACTTAGAACAATAGCCAAAGTATATGGCTCCTCTCCACTGGAACACCCGGCAGACCAGACTTTAAGAGTAGAAGAACTTCGCCGTGTAAACTCAGGCAAAACAGTGCTGAGAAGGATCTCAAAATGTTTAGGCTCGCGAAAAAAATCAGTCGTATTAGTTGTAACAACATCAATCAGTTGTGTAAGTTCTTTTTCAAGCCCGCCTGGACTGAATATAAAATCACAGTACTCGGAATGAGACTTCATTCCCAAAGCTCTCAATCTTTTCTGAAGCCGAGCCTCGAGCATGGTCTTTTTGGTAATAGGCATTTTAATTCCGAATTCACTCTTAATCAGGTTACTGAATTTTTTAAAATCAGCATCCTGCATTTTGGGAGTGATGAAATTCATATCATCAATATTATTCATATAGACTTTAGCCTGCTGCTTTTATTTCTGCAAGAACAGTACGAAAAAGCTTCGGTATATCAAGGATTAAAGCAAGAGTTCCGTCTCCTTTAATCGTTGCACCGGAAATACCTTCTACATCTCTGTAAACCCTGCCAAGACTTTTAATAACAGTTTGATGTTCTCCTATTACAGTATCAACAACAACTCCCAATCTCTCACCTTCAAGCCCTGTTATTACAATTTGTTCTATAGCAGGAGCTTCACCCTCCACATCAAACCATTCTCTAATACGAATATAAGGGACAATTTCACCGCGCAAATTAACGAACTGCTGCCCGTTTGCAGCTTCTACATCTTTACGGGTCAGTTCAACGCATTCTTCAACAAGCGAAAGAGGAATTACAAAATAGCCGTTATCAACTTTAACCTGCAATCCATCAATAATTGCAAGAGTCAATGGCAATCTGATTGTAATTAAAGACCCTTTTCCTTCCTGACTATCTATATCAATACGCCCTCGTAATGAATCGATTGCGCGTTTTACAACATCCATTCCGACACCGCGCCCGGAAACGTTGGTAATTTTCTCCGCAGTAGAAAAACCCGGCTCAAAAATAAGATTGAAAATTTCTTTTGATGACAGCTCCGCATCGGCGGCAATAAGACCTTTTTCTATCGCTTTTGCTCTAATAACATCTTGTGACATGCCCTTACCGTCATCTTTAATCAAAATCACAACTTCGCCGCCGGAATGCTCTGCTGTTAAAGTGATACTTCCGCGCCTCGGCTTTCCGCTCGCTTCACGAACAGCAGGAAGTTCTACCCCGTGATCTATGGAATTTCGTAATAAGTGAATAAGAGGATCGCTCAATCTTTCAATAACGGTTTTATCCAGCTCTGTTTCTGCGCCGATTGTATGCAAATCCATTTCCTTACCGAGTTCATCGGAAAGATCACGCACCAATCGTCTGAATTTACTGAATGTCGTTCCGATCGGAAGCATTCTTATTCCAAGGGTACTGTCTCTTAGTTCATCCGAAAGGCGTTCCAGTTCTTCCGAAAGAGATGTGAGAACAGGGTCATTTTTCTTACTGACAACCTGGCATATCTGAGCTTGGACAATGACTAACTCACCAACGAGGTCAACCAGCAAGTCAAGTTTATCTGCGGAAACTCTTATTGAAGAAGCCGCCTCCGGTTTACGGACGGAAGGGTCAGTTTTTTTACTGGCGCGCTGTTCGGCTAAAGCACTGTCCACTTTTTCGCGTGCAACGATGCCTTTGGCAGTCAGTAGTTCGCCGATAGGTTTTTGATCAGCAAGAGCGTCATCCAGATCTTTCTGCGATACATCTCCTCTGTCGACAAGAATCTCACCCAGTTTCTTAACCGTATCTGGCTTCTGCGTTACCGGTTCTTCATCAGAAGATTTATCGGCTTTATCGAAAGATATGCCAGAATTTTCTGACGCACCAGTTTCAGCTGTATCAATTTCAGAAATATATTCATCAAGTTTAGCTTGATCCAGCTCTTTAACTTGTACGGTAATCGGAACATCAGTGAAAAAGAAAATTTCTTCAATAGAAGAGCTGTCTTTATTGCTAAAGAAAAGAAGTTCCCACCAGTTTCCGGAATGATCAGGATTATTCTCAAAATCTGTAAAAGTCAGTTCAGATCTGATTTCTCCAATACTTGCGAGATCTTCAAAAAGGGGCAGCAGAGAATCCGTTGACACATTATCCGCGGCAACAGAGCTGATTGTAATCTTAAAAAAGCATTCCCAAAGAACGTCGGAGTTCCCGATTTGGGATTTATTAATATTAATTTCTTCTTTTTCCGAAGATTCACTTTTTATTTTTTCTGGTTCAATATTTTCAGCAGCAGGCAAATCAGATTCAGCTGATGCTGATTCCGGTGATCCTCCGCCCACAATTTGTTTAAGATTTTCAAGAATCTCTTCAGATTTACCGATTTCCCCCTCACCGGACGACGACAGCAACATTGAATAAATATGATCACGGGACGCCAAAACAAGAGTCAACAATTCTTTAGTAACTAACAGCTCACCGTTTCTGACCAGATCAAAAACGTTTTCAACATGATGAGTAAATCCTGCAATTGCATCAAACCCGAACATGGATCCGGAGCCTTTGATTGTATGTAAAGCCCTGAATACTCTGTTGATTAAATCCATATCGTTAGGAAGGTCTTCAAGTTCTAATAAAGAGGTTTCAAGCTCACCTAAAAGCTCGAAAGCCTCCTCTTTAAAAACTTGCGTAGTCATATCATCAGACATAAAAAGTCTCCCAATCATTATTCGTAATCAATTCTATCTGCATTTTTAAACATTTAATTGATATTTTTCAAGAAGTATTACAATAAACGTCATTTAAATTGAACTATTAAAAAAGCCTCCCCTAAGGGAGGCTTTAGCTTAATACGAATTGATTTGACTGGCACTAGTTAATTACAATTAATTCTTACGAGACAGCATGCGTAATGCTTTCCGTTTTCTATTTCTTCTAACAACAAACAGTGTAATAAAATATGCGGCTATGGACAGAGGAACAGCCAGAACAAAACCACCGAACATTAAAATAGTAACCCCTTGCCAACCTATTTCCATAAAATCTGAAACCTGCCATGTTGCAGGATCAAACGTAACATGTATCGGGAGCAGAAATGTTCCGATTTTAAATTGAATGTAATAAAATAAAATCCAGTTAAAAGGATTTGAAATCCATGTTGCGATAATTGCTGCCAATTTATTACTTCTGGTTATGAAAGAGGCGGCCACAGCTATAACTGTCTGCAAAGGTAATCCCGGGATAACGGGAAAACATCCTCCGAAAACACCGCAGGCTACCCCCATGGCAATTTGGTAGGGGGAACCATTAAGACGTAAAATTTTTAGGTAATAAAATCGGATAAGTCGTTTTAACTTAACATACCTGCTTTCTTCTTTTAACATCAAAATTCCTTCTTTACCGGCTGATTAATAACAAAGCAAAATCAGAAAACCAATATATTGAAATACAGCTTATGAGAAGCCTGCATTTAAGGATTCACACAAAAGACACTCAAGGAAGGAATTACTTTTCAAGGACATCAAAGCTGTGAAACTTCATTACAAAGCCAGCGCGACCTTGAGTTGAAGACCGCAACTCTGTGGAAAATCCGAACATTCTACTAAGTGGCGCAAGAGCCTGCACGACTTTCTGTCCATGGCGATCAAGCATATTCTCAATACGCGCGCCCTTAGCTCCAAGCAGACCGATAACATCTCCGATGAAATCATCAGGAACTGAAATTTCTATATCCATAATCGGTTCCATAAGCTTAGGAGATGAAGCAGTTAAAGCTTTTTTAAGTGCCCGTCCAGCCGCAAAATGATAACCCTGCGTAGTGGCCTCAGTCTCTTTCTTTTTAAGCTCCAGCACACGAACCCTGACATCCTGAACAGGAAATCCTTTCAAAACGCCTACTTGTAGAGAATCATCTATACCTTCAGCCACAGCATCAAGCCAAACGGAAGGCCACACAGCGGTATCAATTTCAAAACTGACATTACGCCCTTCGCCCCGTTTAGAAGGTTCAACAGACAGCTTTACATATCCGTAATATTTTTCATCACCAATTTGTCTGTCAAATTCTTCTTCAGCTTCCGCCAAAATACTCGGCACTTCCTGATAGACAACTTGCGGTTTTCCGGCTCTAGGAGCAAGCCCGTATTCACGGCGCATCCGTTCAAGTACAACTTCTAAATGAAGTTCTCCCATACCGGATAAAATTATCTGTCCGGTGTCCTCATCTGTTTTAAGATTAAGAGTGGGATCTTCTTGCAGATATTTATCCAGCACATCTTCAAGTTTCTCGGACTCTTCCGCATTGCGCGGCTCGATGGCTAATGAAATAACCGGCTTATAGAGTTCAATCTGTTCAAGCATAATCGGTTTTTCAGAAGTAGAAAGAGTGTCGCCTGTACGGGAATTCTTAAGACCGTCCACCGCGACAATATCGCCTACCCCTGCAACATCCAGCTTTTCTCTGCGGCCGGCATGCATTCTGAAAAGGCGATCTATTCTCTCAACGGTCCCTTGCGTTACGTTCTTAACCGTATCACCAGTTGCAATTTTGCCGGAATAAATTCTCATGAGCACTATTTTGCGCCCTGAATCCATAACAATCTTAAAAACCAAAGCTTGAAAATCAGCCGAAACACTCGGTTCTACGACTTTTTCAACCCCTGTAAGCGGGTCAACGCCTTTAATTTGCGCAACTTCATGCGGACTTGGCAGATATTTACCTATCGCGTCCATTAAAGGCTGCACCCCGATGTTTTTTAAAGCTGATCCGGCAAAAACAGGTACAAGCGCAAGCTGTAATGTAGCTTTACGAATAACGGATTCTATGTACTTCGGATCAATTTCATCGCTCAGGTAACGCTCTAAAAATTCATCGTCAAACTCGGAAAGAGTATCACACATTTTTCCGCGCCATGGAGACACCCGCTCTAATTCTTCTTCGCTAAGGTCAACCGCCTCAAATTCTTCGCCGTTTTGATCGTCATCATATACAAGTTTTTTGAGACGGATAAGATCAAAAACGCCAGCGAACTCTTCTCCAGCGCCATCCGGAATCTGTACAGGAAGAATATTAGCTTTGAGTTTATCTGTTATAGATTCGAGAACAGCTTCAAAATCTGCTCCGAGTCTGTCCATTTTATTTATGAAAATAAGTTTCGGAACCTTATAACTTTCGCTCTGCCGCCAAACAGTTTCAGACTGAGGTTCAACACCGCCGACAGCACAAAAAACACCTATCGCGCCATCGAGAACTCTAAGTGAACGCTGTACCTCAATAGTAAAATCAACATGGCCCGGGGTATCAATTATATTGATTGTATTCTTGTTCCATAAGCAGGTGGTTACAGCGGAAGTAATGGTAATGCCGCGTTCCTGTTCCTCCGGCATATAATCCATAGTGGCGGTCCCTTCATGAACTTCGCCAAGCCTGTGAATCTTGCCTGAAAAATAGAGTATGCGCTCGGTAACAGTTGTTTTACCGGCATCAATATGTGCAATAATTCCAATATTTCGTATTTTACCGATACTCGTGGAAGAAAAATCAGATTTATCACTCATAAAATTACCTTCCGTATAAAATTCTTATTCATAAACAATTTTCAACTATGCTGATCTGCATATTCGGCAGCAATTGAGCAACTATTTTTCTATGAACAAACTGTCAAAGCTATTGAATTTTTCCTAAAGAACTGATCCGTAATGGTATTCCACAGCCAGCAACCTTCCTGGTCATGCGAAAGAACAATTTTAAAATCAACCAGAGCTTCGCCGATAAGTTCAGCCGGGACAATGGCCGCATCTCCGCCGGATTCTGCAAGATCTTCAATTGTGATTTCTTTGATTTCAACATCAGGATGAGCAAATTTAATAACGTCCATATCCGGATCATCTTCATCCATGCACACTGAAATGAGAGATATTTTAGGAGCACGCCAGTAACGGACATTTTCGCAATAGCTAAGATCAGCGGGAGTTGATCTCAGATCTAAAATTGCAGCAGAAGCGTCTGATTCATAAACAAAAGAAACTAATTCTGAAAATTTATCCTCGGAAATCAAAACAACTGATTCCTGCCCGGCCAGCTCAAAGCCCGTTAAAACAGCTTCGGAAATTTCGCCGTCTCCGACAAAAACAACCATAATATTCTTAACCCCGACCGCTAAAGCCGGTGTAAGAGCGGCTAAAATTCTGACTGCGGAACTTGATCCTTTATCAATAACCATAAGAACGCAATCAAGAGGAGAATTCGCAACTTCAGTTTCAAAACCCCCTTTCCAAGTATTAACAGTCCATTTGCTTTGCGGAGAATCCGGGGAGCTGATTGCATATACCTGCGCAATAGTCTTCTTCATCCATGCCCTTTGTGGAGGCAGAACAGACTCATAAGCTTTAGCAAAAACTTCATCTGTTATTTGAAATTCTTCAAGCCAATCAGGAAATGCAAAGGAATCTGAAGTCATTTTTTTTACCTGCGTCTGTTAAGTTCTTTTAAAGATTAAGGACTTTAAAACAAATGAAATATTACTTAATAAATATAAACTGAAATATTCAGTTAAACAATTAGATAAAATTGCGAAAAAAATACCCGACAGACAACGGTCAGCCGGGTAAATTAGCTTTAAATAATTAATACGCTTTACAGCTGTAATTACAGCCAGTCCACAAGTTCCTTCCATGAACCTTGAAGCTTTTCTCTCTCTTCTTGCGAGAGAGTTTTCTGATATTCATAGTATGACATTTCAGCCTGTTTTATTGCATACTTACGAACTTCAGGAAGGTCCTTAAAGTTACGGACTACAAAAGCATACCTTTTCCACGCAGATCCGAATTTACCGGATCGCCAGAAAAAGTCGGCAATATAAAGTTCCTGATCCGCAAGAGCCCGCCGGCATTTAATAATATAACCCTTTGAGGACTTTGCGTACTCGCTGTCAGGATAGGCTTCTTCAACACGATAAAAATACTCAAGAGCCTCGCTCACACTTTGCTGAGGCTTATCAATCGAGCTGAACAATGAAAAATTGCTCAGTCCTATTTGAAACAGAACATATGGAATCTCATCGTTACCGGGATGAAGAGCTGCGAACTCTTTGTATGCTTCTGACGCATCGAAGAATTTGCCATCCAGAAAATATGAATCGCCTAGGCTGATTTCAGCTTTAACGGTGTAAGGACTGAATGGATATCTATCTTTTAACTTCGCAAAAAAATCAGACGCCTGACTATAATTCTTATCCTTCATGGATTCAACGCCGGCTTCATAGAGTTCCTGCGCGGTATCCTCAGGTTTAGGAAGAAAATAGTAATCGATAACACCACATCCAGTGGTGCAGAACATCAAAATCAAACAAACTATAAAACAAAATATTCTATTACGCATTGTTGTGTTCCAAATACGCAAAAGCTGCAGTTGCAGCCGTTGCGCCGTCACCTACTGCGGTAACTACCTGCCGACAATTTTTGGATCGAATATCTCCGGCGGCAAAGATACCGGGAATATTGGTTTCCATTTCACAAGTCGTTTTGATGAAACCGGATTGATCCAATTGAAGCTCAGCAGGAAAAAAAGTACTTACAGGATTGAATCCTACAAAAATAAAAACGCCATCAACATCTAAGACAGTATATTCATTGGTAACAGTATCCTTTATTTCGATACCTACCACTTCGCTATCTCCGACAATGCGGGATACTACGGAATTTAAAACCGGAATGATTTTAGAATCAGCGTTACATTTATCCTGATAACACTTAAGCCCTCTAAACTCTGATCTGCGATGTATGAGATATATTTTCTTTACGAGCCTTGCAAGGTAAAGTGACTCTTCAAGGGCAGAATTTCCACCACCGACAACAGCAACAACTTTATTTTTGTAAAAATTACCGTCACATAGAGCGCAATACGAAACGCCGCGTCCGAGAAGTTTTTCTTCATTAGGAACTTTTAGCTTTCTAAAAACAACCCCGGTAGTAATAATAACAGTTCTGGCCTTGTAATAAACGCCAGCTACAATAATCTCATGCGACCCTTTTCCAGGAATAATCTGTTGAACTTCATCTAGAATTTTATCAAATTTATATTTGTTAACATGCTCCGCCATTTGATCAGCAAGCTCATAACCTTTAATTCCATCCGGAAAACCGGGATAATTCTCAAGCTCTTCTGTAAGAAGCATCTGCCCGCCGGACGCTAACTTCTCAACGACAAGTATTTTCACACCTGCCCTGACAAGATAAAGGGCGGCCGCCATTCCGGCCGGTCCGCCCCCTATAACAATAGCGTCATAAGACTTCATTAAATTACAGAGCCTTGCTAGTAATCATTTCCTTAATACTGCTTTTAGAAACAGCACCTGTAGTTTGATCAACAACTTCTCCGTCTTTAAAAAGGATAAGAGTAGGAATAGCACGAATGCCGTACTTACCGGGTGATGAAGGGTTGTCATCAACATTCATCTTACAAATTTTAATCTTATCTGAAAATTCTTCAGCAAGTTCATCTATTACAGGACCCATAGCGCGACAAGGGCCACACCAGGGGGCCCAGAAATCAACCAGAACCGGTTTATCATTATTTAGAACTTCTTCTTGAAAAGTGGAATCTGTTACCTGTAAAGACATGACGTGCTCCTTGTTGTAATATTTTAATAATAACACCACTTTAAAAGTGGATCAAATTTATTTTCCAAGCGGAGTGTTAAGACCCCAACTCAATTATGAAATTTAATTATCGTTAGGCAAAGTGTCAAGCTGTATTGAGCTATAACATTCTCCAACATAATCAAGATAACTACCTATAGCTGAAATGGCAATAATTGCAGACTATATTTGTGCAACACGAATCCAGTCCTCGGGGACAACCCGACCTCTTGGAATAGCTTCAAGATCAAGCCCGTGCCTGAACCCTTCTTTAGCTAGAAGATAACCTGAAAACGCAACCATTGCACCATTATCTGTACAAAATTTAGGCGACGGCAAAACTAAAGGAATTGAAAATTTACGAGCAACTTTAGTCATGACAGTTCGAACCACCGAGTTTGCGGCAACTCCCCCTGCAACAATCAGGGATTTAACACCCTTATTCCTCTCCAGTGCGCGTTCTGTCTTAACACTTAGAGTTTTTGCTACCGAGTAGTTAAACGATGCAAACATATCATTTCTTTGCCGTGTGATTTCAGGATCTTCGGTTTCTGAGTCAGGAATTCCCATATTAGAAAGCCGAAGTTCAGGATGATCCTGAACGTACATAGCCGCCGCTGTTTTCAGTCCGCTAAAGCTGAAGTCCAAATTATCATTGTTAATATAAGGAGTTGGAAACATTTTACGATCTGCATTACCAGCGCGAGCCAGTTCATCAACAATTTTGCCACCGGGATATGGAATATTTAATAATTTTGCAGTCTTATCAAAAGCCTCACCGGCAGCGTCATCAAGAGTTCTACCTAAAAGAATGAATTCTGACGAACTTTTTATAAGATAAATGTGCGTATGCCCGCCGGAAACCAGCAATCCGAGTGAAGGGAATTGTAATTCCTGTTCAAGCCCTGCCGCCATCAAATGCGCCCAAAGATGATTAACACCTATCAAGGTAGCTCCGGTTGAAAGAGCCAGCCCTTTTGCAAAGTTAAGCCCCATCAATAAGCATCCCTGAAGACCAGGTCCGCGGGCAACAGATATCACATCAATATCATCAGCCGTAAGCGCCTGCTCCTGCATAAGTTCACGGAACAACGCAGGCAGAGCCCTCAAATGTTCTCTGGACGCAATTTCAGGGACAACGCCACCGAAAAGAGCGTGTACATCCACCTGCGAAGCCAATTTTTCTGCAATAAATTTTCCATCTCGAACCAAGGCCAGTCCGGTTTCATCGCATGAACTTTCAATTCCGAGACATAGCATTAGCCGTTCTGCTCCTCATAAATATCACGAACAACCGAGACTTCATGTTTTGATCCGATAAACAGCGGAACCCTTTGATGCAGTTCATGAGGAACAATATCAAGAATACGTTTTGTGCCGTCTGTAGCCATACCGCCGGCCTGCTCAACCAGCATTGCCATTGGAGCGGCTTCACACATAAGTCTCAGTTTACCGACAGGCTTATGCGGATCCCTATGGTCGGCCGGATACATAAATATACCGCCATAAATGAGGTTACGATGAAAATCAGCCACTAGGGAACCGATGTAACGCAGACTGTACGGATGTCCGTTAATATTATCAGCGGATTTGAAATGATTGATGACTTTCTTAGTTGCCTCATCCCAATATGACCAGTAACCTTCGTTTACTGAATAGATCTTTCCTCTTTCCGGAATTTTCATATTCGGATGCGAAAGTAAAAATTCACCGACCCCCGGGTCAAGAGTAAAACCATGAACTCCGTCTCCGGTTGTAAAAACAAGCATGGTTGATGAACCGTACAGCACATAGCCGGCCGCAACCTGCTCTGAACAGCACTGAAGTACATCGGAAGATTGAACAGGAGTCCCAACCTTACTTTTGCGGCGGTAAATCGAAAAAATAGTTCCTATATTAACATTAACATCAGTATTGGACGATCCATCAAGAGGGTCAAAAATTATTATATAACTTCCCTGTGGCAGTCCGTGCGGGATATCAATGATATCGGCATTTTCTTCTGAAGCCATTGCGCACAGAACTCCGGACCGGGCCATGCGATGAATTAAAATCCTATTGGCGAACTCATCAAGTTTTTTTACTTCTTCACCTTGAACATTTATTTCTCCGGTAAATCCCAGAACATCGACAAGACCGGCTTTACTAACGTCTCGTGATATAATCTTCGCCGAAAGAACTAGCTCATTAAAAAGATGCGTAAACTGTCCTGTCGCACCCGGAATCTGCTTTTGATGCAGTAAAAGGTGTTCAGTGACTGTTATCTGCTGGGTCATTTATCCTCCTTAAGGAATGTCCCTGGTGCACGGTTGTTCAGAAGTTCAATTAAAGTAGAACATATATTACTGAACAATTTTAAAAAATCGAAAATGCTTCACCTTCATCTGCGTCATCTTTTGTCACTATTTTTGTCGCATACACTATCTGAGTATCACTAACGTAACGTGACAGCCAAACATATTTATCTTTACCTATTTTAGTAACACCATGCACTTCTTTATCAAGAAGAGCATCCCAATCAATCTTTAAAAAAGGTTCTTTTTCTAAAGTCTGATCGCCACTCCATATGCCGCCACCGTCAGGCTGCATAATTACAAGCTTCTGAGGGAACGGACAAAAATTGAGTAAGACTCTTGGATCAAAATGTACGACCACAAGCCCTTTAAATTCTGCATCCTTAAAAAAGGGTTTGCAAAGATACATCTCAGGACCGAATTCCGAGTAATTAATGAAAGACTTCATTTTTATCTCAGACCAGTCCCCTTCGTATTCAACTAGTGGTCCGGGTTTAAACGGCTTTATGCTCTCTTGCGGCAATTTAACCAGAACATTTGCTTCATCATCTACAGTGAACACGCCGGTAATCCAAGGAAAACGTAAAAACAAAAGTTTAAACCAATCTTCATCAGGATGGGAGTCAATGTTGGAAAGAAATGAAGTTAAAGAAAGTATTTTTTCATCCACAGGAGTAAACAAAAGAGCTAACTCATTATCGTTAACATTTTTGAGTCCTGCAGATTTCAAATCAATTGTAGGATTAGGGTTTACAGAGTCTTGTGCATCACGCCAGACTTTACTTCCGTATTCACACCCTGTGGCAGACATAGACAATACTAACAAAACAAAAAGTGCGACAAATCGCACTGAATTATTAAATCTCATATTTAACCCAAATGCCGGATAACTAAATCCAGTGGTACGTTTATAGAAAATTGATTTTGAATAATTTAAAAATAAACAGAAAGAAAATTAACGGGATGCTCTGGCTTCAAGCCGTTCAGCAAGCAGCTCAAGTGTGCTCATTAATTTACTTTTAGAATGTTTAACATATGGATCATCACATTCATCACAATCATCGCCTTTGCAATTATTGTGTTCTGTACCGATTCGAGAAGAAATATCAGCCATAATCTTAAGCAATTCATCTTTATGAGAAACATCCGCATGGGCAAGAAGATCACGATAGATATCCAAAGCCCCGACAAGTTCTCCCTGCGAAGCTAACACATCGGCCATGGTTCTAGTCCGTAAACCATCCATAACTGTCGGGCTGGTCAGTACATCATCATCGATTTCGCCGTCAGCATCAATTCCGGCTGAAGCAAGCTCAATCTCGCGAGATAAAATTTCACTATCGGATAAATCAACATTTTTAATTGTCTTGGAACCGAATTCTTTATCAGTTTCAGACATACTTGTTCCAGCTGAAAAGGAACCGATGCCTGTTAACTTTCTAATTCCCTCAGACATAACATCAGACCATGAAAGCGGCGTGCCGTGGAGCGCAGAAAACAAAAACGCCATTGCTCCTGCAACATCAGTGTTGCCTTCAGATACGGAATCTCCCCACATTTTCCAAAACGAGGGATATGAAGAAAATAGTCTTGTGAGTGGAGCAACCGCAGCTTTAGCTTCAGAAGCTCTATCGAGCTTGGCAAGAGTTTCAACAAGCAGCAAGCGGGCTTCAAGGTAATCAGGGTGGCGGTCAAGCCCCATTCTGAGAGCTGTTACAGCTTTCTCAAGACTACCCATTTCAACATAAAGACGAGCTAAAGGGAAAAAAACTTTAGAGCTGGGTTCCAGTGCCAAGACTTCCTGATACCACTCAATTTTGCTTTGCATCTGTAGTTTCTCCCTGTGGCTTTAACTCCCCGCTTTCGGGGAAAATATATAACAATTCATTCTCTTTAACATAATTCATACGGTTACGTATAATTTTCTCCTGATAAGCTTTATCAGATTTTAAACGTCTGATTTCTCTGCTTAATTCAAGAGTACGGTTATCAGCATTTTCAATTCTCAGTTCGAGTTCCTGAACTTTTTGATCCAGTTCGCGGTACCCGAAATAACCCTGCTCGCTAAAGCCGAGACGTAAAATCAAAACAACATTTATCAAAACTAGAAGCCCTAACAAAAATCTACGCCTCAGCACTATAAACTCCTACTGCAGACGCATAAAAAGCTTTTTAGACGAATCTAGTTGACGAAGCGGATGCCTCAGTTCTTTTAAAAAACTTCCTGTTGCGGTTTCAATTCTCTGAACATCGTCTTCATTAATTTGAACCTTCTCAACTTTTTGCATAAATTCCTTTAAAACCTCAAGTTCTTCAAGGAAATTGCGGTTAAGATCGAGCTTTTCCAAGTCCTGCTCAAGTTCAAGAATAGTCTCAAGACAATTGTTCAGCCTGATTATAAGATTATTTCTTTCAGTATGGTTCATGCTGCACCTAGCTGAGTATTATTTATTTGCTTTCAAAAAATTATTCGCTAGTTAACCAAATTTTATGCAAATTGTACATATAATTACCACCGGAAAAGACAGTCAATGCTAATGCCACATATAGAATCCATGTTCCGAGGGCGTGCATATCCACCCCGAAATAAGAATAATTGAGCAAAAGCGGACCTAAAGCCAGACTTTGCGCCATAGTTTTCATCTTGCCGAATTTATCAGCGGCAAGGACCAACCCCATATCCATGGCAATAGCGCGCAGCCCTGTGATGATAAGTTCACGGCAGATAATGACAACACTTATCCAACCGGCCACATAACCGAGCTGTGTGAGCATTACTAAAGTAGAACTTATTAAAAGTTTATCCGCTAATGGATCTAAAAATTTACCAAGTGATGTTACCTGATTTTGCCGACGCGCGATTATGCCGTCAAAAATATCTGTCAGCGATGCTATAAAAAACATCAAAGCTGCAAGAAACATCGTTACCTGGTTAGGAAAATAAAGAAGGACCACTATTACTGGTACAGTAAAAATGCGTCCAAGAGTCAGGGAATTAGCGAGATTGAACATGGCGTGTCCCGGTTCTAAAATTCATTTAATCAGAGTATTTTTATAACTGTACTCTGAATGCTGGCCAGATTTTAAAGTTGCCGGGGAGACTATTTGGCTCCCCGCAACCTAAATCGATACTTATCACTCAATACAAAACTAAAATCGGCTATCTAATCCTAGATATGAGTGCTGGAAGCAATTTCCAAACTGCTTTCAGCAGCTTTTGCTATTTTATCCGCAACATCTCTGAATGCGGTTTTAGCTGGGGAATCTTCCTCAAGCAGAACAACCGGTTTACCAAGATCAGCAGCAACAACGGCTGTTGGATCTAAAGGAATGGCCCCTAAGAACGGCAATCCGTATTTTTCGGCAAGCAGTTTACCGCCACCCTTTTTAAACAGATCTATGTGCTCTTTGCAATGAGGGCAGATAAGACCGCTCATATTTTCTACAACACCCATGATATTAGCCTTGGCGTACTGGAGAAAATTAATGGCTTTGCGGACATCTGCAAGAGAAATTTCCTGTGGAGTTGTTACAACAACAGCTAAGGACTCAGGAATAGTCTTAAGAACTGTCATAGGCTCGTCACCTGTTCCCGGAGGGGAATCAATGACCAGAAAATCCAAATCTCCCCACTGAACGTCAGAAATAAACTGTCTGATAGCGGATGTTTTCATCGGTCCGCGCCACAGAACAGCCTGATCAGGATCTTTAAGCAATGATTCCATGGAAACAACATGAAGATTATCATTCACTCTTTTAGGAACAACCAGATTTCCACGTTCAACTTCAAGCTGTCCGGTAATTCCAAGTAAATGAGGAACGCTCGGTCCGTGAATATCAACATCCAAGATACCGACTTTAAAGCCTTTATCCGCAAGAGCTGCCGCAATATTGACAGCCACAGAACTTTTGCCGACGCCGCCTTTACCGCTCATAACAAAAATTTTGTATTTAATTCTCTTCAGGGTAGAAGAAATTAACTCATTCTGAAGAGCATGGGCGGCACTTGTTTTATCGCCGTCTTTCTGTCCTGATGAACAGGACCCACATGATGAACTCATTTTTCTGCCTTTGTTGTATATTAAACTAAGGGAGGATTTCTCCCAACAAAATCAGCCCCTTTGAGCTGAAGATATCCATTCTAGAATCAGTACTATTGCAAAACCAGTAAGCATTAATCCGACAGCCATTGCAAAATCACCGTTATACGCGGGAGGAAGAACATTGGCTTCACTCAAAACATGAGTTTTTCCGCGAATAACCACAGACTCAAGTACATCTTTCCAAGGCCATACTTTCCGCATGGCTCCAGCCATAAACCCGGTAAGAATGCTGATTGTAACACCATGGTGCTTTTCGAGAAAATAATGAAGCGCACGTGAAAAAAGAGAAATTCCAAACGCACATCCGCAAACAAAAGCAATCAATATAGCTGTATTCTCAGGTAAAGCCGGATTTCGCAATGCTCCCGTTACGTACTCATATTTACCAAGTAAGAGCAGAATAAAGGCTCCGCTTATCCCCGGCAGAATCATGGCACAAATCGAGATCGAAGCACACAGAAAAACAAACCATAAAGTATCAGGAGTCGTAACAGGAATCAATCCAACTAAAATAAAGCTGAAAATTGCCCCGAGTATACCGCAGAAAATATTTTTTGCCGAAAAATTACCGATTTTTCTGCCAACCACTAAAATGGAAGACGCAATAAGCCCGAAAAAGAGTGACCAGACTTGTACCGGATGATTGACAAGAAGAGAATGGATTATATTGGCAACTGAAACCATAGCCAGAAGTATACCGAAGAGAAGCGGAATAAGAAATTTTAAATGAGGTTCCGCCACTGCGCCCATTAAATCGAATGTAACCAACTTTTTTATAAAAGTTCCGTTAAATGAACGGATTGAGTCTATTAATTCATCGTAAATACCGGTAATGAAAGCCATTGTACCGCCGGATACTCCCGGAATTATATCGGCAACGCCCATGCAAAGCCCTTTGAGTATCAAAATAAGATACTCACGAATTGAGCTCGGTCCGGGTCCGTTGTTCCATGCTTGAATTAAATTCATTTAGTCTCCGGCAAATCCGCTATTACCAACCCTGTTTACCGACAAGATCAACAAACGCGCATCCACCCATATCTTTTTCTGTAATTTTACCGTCTTCCTTGGTGACCAGAATCAGCTGCTGCCGTCTTTTTTCCGTCCCGACAGGTATAATCATTCTTCCATTGTCGGCAAGCTGATCTATCAAATATTGAGGTATTTCCGGTCCGCCGGCTGTAACAATAATTCGATCAAAAGGAGCTTCATCCGGCCAGCCCATAGTTCCGTCATCAAGCTTTAGACGAATATTAAAATATCTCATTTCAAACAGAAGAGTTCGCGCGGCTATAAACAGTTTACGTATCCTTTCCACAGAATAGACATCTGCGCCCATTTCGCCTAGCACCGCAGCTTGATACCCAGATCCTGTCCCGATTTCCAGAACTTTATGACCGGACTCAATCTGCAATAATTCTGACATGAAAGCGACGATAAACGGCTGAGAAATGGTCTGTCCTTCTCCGATAGGTAGCGCGCTGTCCGCGTAGGCTCTATCAGCAAGAGCTCCCTGAACAAAAAGATGTCTTGGAATTTTCCGCATGGCTGAAAGAACATTTTGATCAACCACGCCTCTGGCCACAATCTGCTCTTCTACCATTTTAGCTCTGCTGAACTTTGGATCAATCCGCACTCTTTCTCCTGATGAGGTTCTGCCTCAAAACAAACTACATAAACTAAAATGAACCTGAGTTATCATGTAAATATTATTAAAAGAAACTCTATTCTCTTAAGCATGTAAGTCTGCGAAATTCTATGTTAGGCCCCATACTTGAGGTATTCAAACAATATTATAAAGTAACTTTCAGGAACTTAAAGATATCAAACCGCGGACCTATTAATTTTTTAAGCATATCGTTTGCAGTTGCAAATCAGATTTTACCGGGCAAGTCAACCTGAATACAGCTTCAAGCTGATTAAACTTCATTTTTATGTATCCGCCACTTGACACAAAAGCGTCATAAAGAGAGATTATAAGTAAGTCAAAGGAGGACCACATGCTCACAGTTAATGACCTTATGACAACCAATCTGTTTACACTTAATGAGACTGACACCTTAAAAATGGCCCGTTCCTTGATGGATCTGCAAAGAATCAGACATATTCCCATCGTAAACGAGAATCGTGTTTTTATCGGTTTGATTACCCACAGAGACATACTCGGCGCGACAATTTCCCAATTGGCCGGAATAGACCCTGTAACGCAGGGTGAAATTGATTCAGGTATTCCCGTTGGTGAAATAATGAGAACCGGCATTAAAACCGTTACCGGTGAAACATTGCTGAAAGAAGCCGCGCATTTATTACTCCATCACAAATACGGATGCTTACCGGTGGTAAATGAAGCAAATGAACTGACAGGCATTTTAACTGAAGCGGACTTCCTTAAACTGACCATAAGCCTTATGGAAGCCTTGGAACCGACTGAATAGCAGCAAAAAATAAAAACGGTTCCGGAACAGCTAAACCGGAACCGTTTAATAAAATTTGATCAACTATTAAATTCATCAAGAAATCTGTTCACTTCTTTCCGTGCTACTTCCAAAAAATGCGGAAAAGTTTTTTTAATTTCGGGAGTCATTTCCAGACTCCAATCAGTGTAGCTTTTAGGTTCCATACCGATTACGCGCATTTTAGGGCGTTTTCCGACCATCTCGGCCATGTGCAGTGAATCAATAAGATCAATATCGTGCAAAGATAAACGTTGGTCTTCATTTTGAATGAGATCTTCTTCTTCAAAAGTCATAACTGTTCCGGGTTCTTTATCCGCATGGACAATATCCAGCACCAGAAGTCCGTCATATCCTTCAAGCACATGAAAAAGATCCTGCGTAAATGTTCCGCCATCGACCATATGAACATTTTCAGGCCATTCTTCTTTGCGTAATTCTTCAATGGCATGAACCCCTACCCCTTCATCCATAAGAAGAATATTTCCAACGCCCAAAACAAGCAGCTTTTTCATATTTAATCCTTTGAATCAATTCAATGAAACCGTGTTCGATATATTTAACTCAAAACAAGCAGCATTTAAAAACTCCCGGACACGGGATAATTCCTGCGCCCGGGAGCCGGTTTTAATCCAGAAACCGTTCTCACTGTCGGAATGAAGGATTATATCCTGACTATGGCTATACCAGCAAGCCTAGCATCCTTCCTGAATGTGATGAACAGTAGTCTTACCAGTCTCTGCGTGCAACACGTGCACGGCACAGCCAAGTCATGGATCAAAGGATCGAATGATCCTTGATATATCTACAGGACTTCCGGTATCCGGAACAGGGCATCCTATGAGAGCCTGTTCAACAGGTCCACGCTGTCCCATGTCATCACGGGGGTTGGTGTTCCAGAGAGTAGCCGGCATAAGCTGGTAGTTGGCTACTTTAGAGTCCTGAATATTTATGTAATGCAGCAAAGAACCGCGTGGAGCTTCGGTAAATCCGATACCTTCAGCCTTTACAGGAATCTTGGACTCAACGTAGGTTTCTTCGCCCGGTTTAACTTCCTTGAGCCAGGAATAACTAATTGCATTAGCAACCATAAATGCTTCTTCCGCACGGGCAACATGACGACCCATGAGAGAAAAAGCCATATCTTCGCCGAGATCACGGAATTTAACAGCTTTGATACCGTAAAGATCTTTAAGCTGCTTTTTACCGATTTCACTGAGTTCTGGGTTATGTATCCACATACGCGCAAGAGGGCCGACTTCAACAGGCTTCTTGTTGTAACGGGAAGCTTTGACGAAGCTGTATGCACCTTCTTTATGAAGATCAGGAATAGTTTTACCATTGCTTGGATGAAGATCCGTACAGGAATCTTTAAACCATGAGTATTTTACATACTCTTTGATAAGATCAGGATTAAACTTTTCGTCCTTGCCTTCAATGTAAACACCGGACTTAATGAGCTGTGTAGACTCATCATCATTCATGGGGAATACGCCGTATGACATGCAGTTCTTGTATCCGCCGCCGATTTTAAACAGATCTTTATAAACAGACCCGATAAGATAAACGGTTGGAAGATATGTTTCTGCTACAAACTTCTGAACTTCCTTGAAGCGACTGGCATATTCTGCAAGTTTTTCCTGCGTAGGAATTTCAGTAGTTCCGCCCACAACCTGACCGGATATATGAGGCATTTTACCACCGAAAAGAGCTACCATTTCATGGCAGATACGGCGGATTTCAAGAGCCTTGATATACTGGTCTACTGCAACAGCATTTGTTTTTTCATCAAGACGAAGATCAGGATGATCAAAACGGGGGACAAAAGGAGCTTTACCCGGACCTCTGACGAAATCCAGAGCTGCCAGATGATAAAAGTGAAGAAGATGAGACTGCAGATAGTTAGCCCCGAAAATGAGGTTACGGGTAACTCTACCGTTTGTGGTAAGCTTTACACCGAAAGCATCATCAAGAGCACGACAGGCTGCCGTTGAATGGGCTGTAGGACATACACCGCAAAGTCTCTGAGTCAACTGCGCAGCATCGCGAGGATCGCGGCCGACCAGAATATTCTCAAATCCGCGATACATACCGCCAGTGAGCCATGCATCTACAACTTTTCCGTCTTTAACAACAACTTCAGCTTTGAGGTGACCTTCAATCCGGCTGACCGGATCAATGGCAATTTTAATTTTCCCGTCTTTAGCGGGTATTTTAGATGTCGACATTAGGAACAATACTCCTATTACCGATTAACCGGCTTCGTAGAAGGGAGACATTTCATCCGGAAAACCCGGTTCCACACAACCAAGACATACAGCGTTCTCTACACACCAGTTAACGCCGCCGTTCCATTTGCGTTTATAGCAATCAGAATTAGCACTCGGGCCTTTACAGCCGAGCTCGTAGCGACAGTTTTCTTTGTCAGTAAAAACTTCTGCGTATGAATCCTCATCAAATTTTGGAAGATAAGGACAATTATCATGAATGTTTTGACCGAAGAACGGTGTAGGACGTCCGTTTGAATCCAGAATTTTAACAACTTCGCCAAGTCCGGCTTCAAGTCCATTCTCTTCAATCGCGTTGATAGCGAAAACAAGAGTTCCAATCATCCAGTCAGGATGTGGAGGGCAACCGGGAACATTGACTACCGGAGTTTTAATTCCGTTATCCGCAAGGACTTTGGGAACTGAAGTAGCTTCGGTAACATTACCTGCAGCAGCAGGAATTCCGCCGTAAGCAGCACAAGTTCCGACATTTACAACAACAGCTGCATTTTTGGCCATCTCAAGAGTAGTTTCCAGCATGGTCTGCTCTTTGTGGTCGACTTCACCGAGAACGCAGTAGTGACCGTTTTCCGCCACCGGAACTGCTCCCTCGATGATTAAAATGTATTTACCCTTCTGCTCTTTGGCGACATCTGTCATGTGGCCCCAAGCCATTTCACCTTCCGAGCCCATAATGGTCGGGTGAAAATCAAGCGTAATCACATCCAGTAAAACCTTCGCAATGGAAGGATGCACAGAATTAAGAAGTGAAACCGAACATCCGGTACAGCCCTGTCCCTGTATCCAGAACACATGCGGTACAAACTTCTCAAGTGCATGCACAATACTCGGGTTGAACATTTGGGAAACCCCAAAGCCAGCCACTGTTCCTGTGCACAATTTCACAAAATCTCGCCTGGTCAAACTCATCCCTACCTCCTTGACAGTTGCCAGTGCTAGTAAGGAGCCGTCCTTACTTACTAAAAAATATAGCCACGCCGGCTATATTTTTTAATGTCACATACACAGTCCAAAGTTTTACGTCAATAATTACCAATATGAAATCGACTAACTCATCAGAAATATCTATACTATCGATAGGCTTGCTAAAACATACCAATGTTGCACGTTGAACAATCCACCTGTTTTCTGTTAGGGAACCAGAGGTAAACAGATTTTATATTTTTTTATGGTTTAATTAACGAACTAAAGGATACGTAATGGCAAGAAACACAAGTCGAGTAATTCCGATCATATTTTTACTTTTGATAGTAGGGATTCTCTGCGGAGGAGCGTATTTATTGTATAAAGATACAAACGCTCCGCAAATTACACTGACACCGGACAAAGGATTCATTAATTTTACAACGCCTATCACCGTCAACATCACAGATGTTCAGTCAGGGATTAAAGCTGTAAAAATTGTTTTAACTCAAGGTGAAACAAAAACTACCCTTACCGAAAAAATTCTACCGAAAGAAACTTTTGAATATAATCAAGAGATTCTGATTACTAAAGATCAGATTAAACAAGGTAGTTTTGAAATTGCGACATGGGCCGTAGACAGCTCACTTGCCGGATTCGGCAGCGGGAATGCTATTATTGCCAGAGGTAACTACACTCTTGATACAATCGCACCCAAAATAACGGTTCAAACAAGCACTCACAACCTGACTCAAGGCGGTTGTGCCTTAGTTATTTATTCGCTTGATGAAACGCCCGCAAAATCAGGAGTGGAGGCCGGCGAAGACTTTTTCCCCGGTTACAAACAGCCTAACGGCGAATATGCATGTCTTTTTGCTATGCCTTTTTATTCAGATGCAAAAACATTCAGCCCGAGACTGATAGTAGAAGATGCTGCTAAAAACATAAGAACCAGCACCTTCTGGTATCATACGAACCCAAAAAGTTACCGTCACGATGACATTAACATCTCAGATCAATTCTTAAACGCAAAAATGCCTCAATTTGAAGCAGCCTTTCCTGGAGTTTCAGATCAGATTGAATTATTTTTGAGAGTTAATAGAGAATTACGTAAGACAAACAGAGCTGAACTTCGCAAGATAGGACTCGACACTTCTCCTGAATTTACATTCAAGGGAAACTTCCTCAGACTCCCAAATTCAGCAGCCAAAGCCGGATTCGGAGATCAGCGTACTTACGTGCATAACGGTAAAAAAATAGATAATCAGACCCATCTGGGAATCGACCTTGCCAGCACGCGGCATGCCCCCATTCCGGCAGCCAATGCCGGACGAGTTGTGACAGCAGCACATGATTTCGGAATATACGGCAATGCAGTCATAATCGATCACGGCTTAGGACTGCAGACTCTATACTCCCACCTCAGCCAGATTGATGTTGCCGTCGGCGACATAGTCAAAAGGGGACAGATTATCGGTAAAACAGGTGCAACAGGCATGGCAGGCGGAGACCACCTGCACTTCGGAGTTCTGTGTTCCGGAATCCCGGTTAATCCTTATGAATGGTGGGATGACACATGGATAAAAAACAATATTACCAGTAAGCTTGATAACGAAAGCAAGTAATGATCTGTTAAAATCTTTGTATTAAAACTATCCGAATATTCAGGACATCCTGAAATAAGTTGGTAGTTTTATATTAGTTTACGACTAGGCTGTGAGGGTGACCTCGCAGCCTTTTTTTACATGCTCTGCCCTACCCTAAACCTTCAGAAAGTCCCTATGTCCCTATCCGCCTCAAACAATGCCACCTATATGTTCTGTATTTGTCATTTTTGTATTATTAAGCTTTAATTATCTAACATCTTGACTATGCATTTCGTAAATTGTAAATATTTGTCAATATCAACAACTAAAGGAGACTTAAAAAATGCAAAAAACGACATTAGAGAAAGTTTTTGAATACGCATCAATGCCTCTGCACGGAACACTGTCTCGCAAGCTTAGAAAACAGCTCAAAATTCAGATTAATGAAGGGGCTATTTATGAATCTGCAGTACTGTTTCTCGGTGAAGAATTTGTTCGCATAACGCAGGAAAAAGACGGAGAATCAATTAACACTTATTATAGTTGGGAAGACATAGGATCTGTCCGCACTTTCAGCCCTATTGAAAAATAAGAGTGCTCTTTGTTCATCTTAAAAAAAACAGCTGATCAAAAAATGTTCATAAAAAAAGGGTGCTCACCAATTGGTAAGCACCCTTTAAATCTATTAAAAACACGCCGAACTAGTGAGCAGAAGTCTGATACTCTTCTTTAACAAGAGTTAAGGC